>NZ_JBHWVJ010000010.1:0-130497 GCF_042736725.1 Streptomyces sp. NPDC060028
TTGCGATGCACCGCACCGGACACCGCGACCCGGCAAACCTTTCCGGCCACAGCACCAGTGCTGTGGCATCGGTCGGACAGTCCCGGTCCTCAGCCCGAGACGGCCTCGGCCCAGTTGCGGTTGACGGTCTCTCTCGCCTTCTCCGTCTGTGCCTCCGTCGGAAACGTCGGCGTGCCCTCGACCGTCGGCAGTTTTGCTGCGGCGGCCTTGTCGAGGGTGCCGTCCTTCTTCATGGCGTCCATGAGGACGGGGCGTGCATAGGCGCCGAGCCGGATGTTCTGGCCTTCCGGGCTGAACACGTACTCCTGCCACAGACGTGCCGCCGCGGGGTGCGGGGCGTCCTTGTTCACCCCCTGCGCGTAGTACTCGGCGAAGCTGCCGTCGAAGGGGATGGACGTCCGCCAGTCGACGCCCGCGCCCTTCTCGCGGAATTCGTCGGCGTAGCCGAGGTTGAGGAAGTCCCAGTCGATGCTGATCGGGGTCTGGCCCTTCGCGATCGTGGCCGGTGTGGATTCGACCGGGTTGAAGTTGCCGTTCTTGCTGAGCTCGGCGAAGAAGTCGATGCCGGGCTGGATGTCGTCGAAGGAACCCCCGTTCGCCAGGGCCGCCGCATGGACTCCGGCGAAGGCGGAGCCGGATTTGGTGGGGTCGCCGTTGAGCGCGACCTGGCCCTTGTACTCGGGCTTGCGCAGATCGGCGAAGGTCGAGGGGCAGGTCTTGACGCGCGTGGCGTCACAACCGATCGAGATGTAGCCGCCGTAGTTGTTGTACCAGCGGGCATGCGGGTCCTTCTGTTGCTTGGGGATCTGGTCGTACGCGGCGACCTTGTACGGAGCGAGCAGGCCCTGCCTGGCCGCGGACTGTGCGAAGGAGCCCCCCACGTCGATCACGTCGGGGGCGCGGCCTTCGCCCCTGTGCTCCTTCAGGGCGTTGATCTCGTCCTGGCTCGTACCTTCCGGCTTCTCCACCATGACCTTGATCCCGTACTTCTTCTCGAAGCCGTCGATCAGTGCGCCGTAGTTGGCCCAGTTGCCCGGGAGCGCGATCGTGTGGAGCGAGCCCTCTTGCTTCGCCGCTGTGGTCAGTGCCGCCATTCCGCCGGCGTCCGCGGCGGAGGTGGCCACCGCGGGCGCTCTGGGCCCGGCGGGGGGTTTGTCTCCGCAGGCGCCGAGGGGCGCCGCCGCGAGGGCCAGGCAGGCGGCGACGGAGGCTGTCCGGAGACGGGGTGCGGGCACAAAGGCTCCATTACGGGCGGATCGCGTACTGATCGAGGCCAGGGTACGTTCGGCGGCCTGGGCAGCGCAGTCCCAGACGGTGGTGTCCGCGTCTTCCCTGCGACTGCCGACCCCGGCGCGTTCTCAGAACCCCTCGTCGTCCCACGCGGACAGGAGAGCCTCCCCGAGATCCGCCGCGGGCGGTCCGGCCTCGTCGTGGAGGGCCTGTTCGCTCCAGATGATCTTGCCGCGGGCGGTGTAGCGGGTGCCCCAGCGCTCGGCGAACTGCGCGACGAGGAACAGGCCGCGGCCGCCCTCGTCGGTGGCCTCGGCCCGGCGCAGGTGGGGGGAGGTGCTGGACCCGTCGGAGATCTCGCAGATCAGGCTGCGGTCGAACAGCAGCCTCACCCGGATGGGCTCGCTGCCGTAGCGGATGGCGTTGGTCATCAGCTCGCTGAGGATGAGTTCCGTGGTGAAGGCGATGTCCTCCAGGCCCCAGTCCGCGAGTCGGCGGGCGCAAGCCTTTCGCACCGGGGACACCGCCGCGGGGTCGGGGGGCACGTCCCACTCGGCGATCCGCGCGGGGTCCAGTCGGCGGGTGCGTGCCACCAGCAGCGCGACGTCGTCGCTGGGCCTGGTGGCCAGCATCGCGTCGATCACCGCGGTACAGGTTTCCTCCGGGGTGCGGGCGGGCCCGGCCAGGGCGGCGCGCAGCGCTGCCAGGCCCGCGTCCGGATCGCGGTCGCGGCTCTCGATCAGCCCGTCGGTGAAGAGCGCCAGCCGGGAGCCCTCGGGCAGGGTGACCGTCACGGTCTCCACGGGCATGCCCGCGCCCAGGCCCAGCGGCGGGGAGACCGGCACCTCGGGGAAGGACACGGTTCCGTCGGGGTGGACCAGAGCTGGGCCCGGATGCCCGGCGGTGGCGGCGGTCACCTGCCCCGAGACGGGATCGTAGATGGCGCACAGGCAGGTGGCTCCGGTGATCCCCTGCCACTCCTGCTCGTCGGTGTCGATGTGGGCGACCAGTTCGTCCAGGTGGCTCAGGAGTTCGTCCGGGGGCAGGTCGAGGGTGGAGAAGTTGTATACGGCGGTGCGCAGGCGGCCCATGGTGGCGGCGGCGTGGAGACCGTGGCCGACGACGTCGCCGACCACCAGGGCCACGCGGGCGCCGGGCAGCGGGATGACATCGAACCAGTCACCGCCCACCCCGGCCCGGGCGGCCAGATAGCGGTGCGCGACCTCGACGGCGGACTGCTCCGGTACGACCCGGGGCAGCAGGCTGCGCTGCAGCGTGACGGCCATGTTGTGCTCGCGGGTGTAACGGCGGGCATTGTCGACGGACAGTGCCGCCCGGGCGGTCAGCTCCTCGGCGAAGGACACATCCTCCTCGTCGAACGGCGGGGAGTCCTGCTCCCGCCAGTAGCCGGCCATCCCCAGCACCACGCCCCGGGCCCGCAGGGGCACGACGATCAAGGAGCGGATGCCGCGGTCCAGGATCTGCGGCGCGTTGGCCTGGTCCTGGGCCCGCCAGCGGTGGGTGGCACGCAGGTCCGCCTCCAGGACCGCACGGCCGCCGGCCAGCCCGGCGGCCACGGGGCCGGTGGGTGCGAACCGGATCAGCTCGCCGACGGGGGAGAGCGGGTGGTCGCCCTGAAGGCCGACGACGGCGGTGCGGCGCATCTCGGTGCTCGCTTCGGGCGGCTCCTCGCCGCGCAGTACCGGGTCCAGCAGGTCGACGGTGACCAGGTCGGCGAACCGCGGGACCGCCACCTCTGCCAGTTCCTCCGCGGTGCGCTCCACGTTCAGCGTGGTTCCGACCTGCACCCCCGCGTCGTAGAGCAGCTTCAGCCGCTCTCGGGCCACCTCGGCCCTGCCGGAGAGTGCCCGCAGCTCGGTGGTGTCCCGCAGCGTGACGACGGTCCCGGCCTTCCCGTAGGGGGCGGTGGGCCGGATGTTCACCGCCAGTAGCCGATCGGCTGCCATGTGCAGCTCGTCGGTCGCGGAACGGCCCGATGCGATCGGATGGGCGATCCCGTCCTCCAGACCCAGGTCCGTGACGGGGAGCCCTTCCGCGTCCGCCGGCAGGTCCAGCAGCCGCCGCGCCTCGTCATTGGCCAGCAGCAGCCGTCCGCCGCCGCCGACGATCAGTACGCCCTCTCGCACCGCGTGCAGCACCGCGTCGTGGTGCTCGTACATCCTCGTCATCTCGGCGGGTCCCAGGCCGTGCGTCTGGCGCAGCAGCCGACGGCTCACCAGAGCAGTCCCGCCCGTGGACAGGGCGAGCACCACGGCTGCGCTGCCGAGGACGACCGGCAGTTGCCGGTTCACCATGCTCTGGACGTTCTGGACCGTGACCGGGGAGGAGACGACGGCGATGACGGAGCCGTGGGAGTCCTTGACGGGGACCACCGAGACCACGGACCGCCCCAGGGACCCTTCGAAGGTCTCGGTGAAGGACTTGCCGGCCGCCGCTCCGGCGAAGGGGCCGACGACGCGTTTCCCGATCTGTTCCGGGTCCCTGTGGGTGAGGGTGACCCCGTCGAGCGTGTACACGTTGATGCCGTCGACCCCGGCGATCTTCCGGGCCGCCTCGGCGCTCGGCTGTAGCACCGCGCTCGGATGGGGGCTGTGCAGGGCCGCGACGATTCCCGGCGATTTCGCGAACGTTCCGGCGGCGGCGAGCGTACGGTGCCGGGCGTCCAGCATGCCGGCGCTCCCGGCCTGCACCACGAGCGCCACCACCGCGGCGGCGACGAGGAGAACCACGACGGCCAGCTGCAGGAGGAACACCTCGCCGGCCACGCTGCGCACGCTCAGCAAAGAGGACAGACGCCACGCCCTTCCCGCGGGGGGCCGGGAGTGCTCCTGATGCTCCTGGTGGTGTCCTGAGCGCGGACGCCGAGGGGCAGAGGGAGAGCTCGTGGTCCAGCCGAGCAGCTGACGCCGGAAACGTCCATGGAGGTCGCCCATACTCCATTTTCTAACCTCTACGGGCCGACGGCAGCGGGGAGCGAGCGGTAGCCGATCAGTAGCGTTCCGGCAGCCCCCTCGGCGGAGCGAGGATGTGGCGCGACGCGTGGGGGCGCGGGCGGGATCCGGGCCGCTGATGTGGCCGGTGTCCCGGTGCCGGTCAGTCGAGCGCTCGGCGCCCCGGCACCGCGGCGCCCGGGTCCCAGCCGCGCCGGGGTACGGAGTCGAGCAGCAGGCGCGTGTAGGGGTGCTGCGGTGCGTCCAGTACGTGGCCGGTCGGGCCCGATTCCACGACCTTCCCCGACTTGAGCACCAGCACCTCGTCCGCGATGTGCCGGACCACCGCCAGATCGTGGGTGACGAAGAGATAGCCGATGCCCGCCTCGCGGCGGATCGTGGAGAGCAGTTCGAGGATCTGCGCCTGGATGGACACGTCGAGCGCCGCGACCGCCTCGTCGAGGACGAGGACCCTGGGCTCCACCGCGAGGGCACGCGCGATGGCCACGCGCTGGCGCTGCCCGCCGGAGAGGCGCCGCGGCAGCGCCGAGGCCTCGCGTTCGCCGAGGCCGACCTGGTCCAGGAGCTCGGCGACCCGGGCCCCGCGGGCGGCGGTGTCCAGCCGGGTGTGGAGCCGCAGGACCTCGTCCACGCATCCGGCAGCCGTCACCCGCGGGTCCAGCGAGAGGTACGGGTCCTGGAAGACCATTTGGATCTCCCGGGCCCGGGCCAGCCGTTCGGCTCGGCCGCGGACCCGCGCCGAACGGTCCCGGCCGCCGAGGCGTACGGTGCCGGCGTCCGGGCGTTCCAGGCCGACGAGCATGCGGACCGTCGTGGTCTTGCCGCTGCCGGACTCCCCGACGAGGGCGAGGGAGGTCCCCGGTGCGAGGGTGAACGACACGTCATCGACGGCGGCGTGGTTCCCGTACCGCTTGCACAACCCCTCGACGACGAGATCCTGGGTCGCGGTGGTCACAGCGTGATCCCTTCGTCGGCGCGGTGGCATGCGGCGAGTCCGTCGCCGTACCGCGCAAGTGCGGGTGTCTCCTCGGCGCAGCGCGGCAGCGCGTGGGCGCAGCGCGCGGCGAAGGCGCAGCCCGGCGGCGCCTCGGCCAGGGAGACGGGGCGGCCGGGGATCGGCCGGGGGGCCGGTGAGCCCCGTTCGATGCGCGGGGTGCAGGCGAGCAGCCCCGCCGTGTACGGATGGCGCGGCCGTTCGAACAGCTCGTCCGTGCCCCGCGTCTCGACGATCCGGCCCGCGTACATCACGTACACGCGGTCGCAGATGGCGGAGGCCAGTTCGAGATCGTGGGTGACGAAGAGCAGGCCCGTGCCGCGCTCGGCCCGCAGCCGGGTGAGGATCGCGATGATCTCCGCCTGGGTCGTGACGTCCAGGGCCGTGGTCGGCTCGTCGGCCACGAGCAGGGCGGGTTCGGCCGCGAGCGCCGCGGCGATGACCACCCGCTGGAGCATGCCGCCGGAGAACTCGTGCGGACGGCGGCGCAGGGCGCCCCGCGGATCGCGGATGCCGACCGCGCTGAGGAGTTCCTCGGCCCGGGCGGTGGCCTCGGCGGCGGGGGTTCCGGCGGCGCGCAGCCCCTCGGTGAGGAAATCGCCGACCCGGCGCAGGGGGTTGACGCAGGACCGCGGGTCCTGGAAGACCATCGCGACCTGCCGGGCCCGCAGTGCGGTCAGCTCGGCGCGGTCCATGGTGAGCACGTCCCGGCCGGAGACCCGGACGTGTCCGCTGGTGCGGGCGCCTGCGGGCAGCAGCCCGAGAACGCTGCGACAGGCCACCGATTTGCCGGAGCCGGATTCGCCGACCAGGCCGACCGTCTCGCCGGGCAGTACCCGCAGGCCGACCCCGTCCAGGATCGGCCGGGCCGCCCGGTCGTCCGGCAGGCGGATGCCGAGCCCGTCGATCTCCAGGAGGGGCGGGCCGCCGGCCGGTGTCTTCTCTTTGGCCATGGTGTTCACCGTTCCCGCCTCGCGATCCGGTCGGCGAGTCCCTCGCCGACGATGCCGAACGCCACCACGGCGAGCACGATGCACGCCGAGGGGGCCAGGGCGGGCAGCATCGCCCCTTGCTGGACGGCCGACTGGCCTTCGTTGATCATGGCGCCCCAGTCGGCGGTCGGCGGTTGCACACCGAAGCCGAGGAAGGAGAGCGCCGCCAGGTCCATCAGCGCGTACCCGAAGTTCATCGCGGACTGGGCGAAGACGGTCGGGGCGATGTTCGGCAGCAGGTGCCGCAGGCACACGTTCCAGCCGGACCAGCCCTGTACCCGGTACGACTCGATGTACGGGCGGGCCTTCTCCTGGCGCGCGATCCCGCGCACCAGCCGTCCCACGTACGGGGTGTAGGCCACCGCCATGGCGATCACGGGCGCGGTCATGCCGGAGCCGACGACGGACACGAGCAGGATCGCGAGCAGCAGACCGGGGATGGCGAAGGCCATGTCCATCGAGCGGGACAGGACCGAGTCCGCCCAGCCGCCGCGCCAGGCCGCCACGACGCCGAGCAGGGTGCCGAGGAGGGTGGAGACCCCGACGACGAGCAGCGGCCCGAGCAGACCGGTGCGGGCGCCGTGGATCAGCCGGGACAGGACGTCCCGCCCGGACTGGTCGGTGCCGAGCAGGTGCTCGCCGGTGGTTCCGGCCAGGGGCGAGGAGAGGTCGAGGACCTCGGGGTCGTACGGGGAGAGGACGGGCGAGAGGACGGCGACCAGGACGAGTACGGCGAGCACCGCGACCGAGGCCGTGAACAGCGGGCCCTGGCCGAGCCGGCGCAGGCCGCGCAGGCCGGGCCGGCGGCGCAGCGGCGTCGGCGCCGCGCCGGCCGGGGAGGACGCGGAGGGCGTGGTGAGGGTCATGAGGAGCCTTCCCCGTGGAGGGACAGCCGGGGGTCGATGAGCGGGGCGAGCAGGTCCACGGCGAGGTTCACCAGGACGAAGGCCGCCACGCTGAGCAGCGTGATCGCCTGGACCACGGCGAAGTCCTTGGCGGTCACCGACTGCACCAGCAGGGAGCCGAGCCCGGGCACGTCGAAGGCGGTCTCGACGATCGAGGTGCTGATGAGCAGTCCGGCGAGCGTCGTGCCGCCGACGGTGACGACCGGGCCCAGGGCGTTGCGCAGCACGTGCTTGCGGACCACGGTCCGTGGTGCGACACCGCGGGCGTGTGCCACCTCGACGTGTTCGCGGCCGAGTTCGTCGAGCATCGCCGAGCGGGTCACCCGGGCGAGCAGACCCGCGAAGGTCAGCGCCAGGGCGAAGGCCGGCAACGTCAGGTGGTACAGCCGGTCCGCGAAGCCCACGGGGGTGCCGCCCGGCCCCGGGAACCAGCCCAGTTGGACGGAGAAGAGCGACACGAGCGCGATGGCGGTGACGAACGAGGGGGTCGCCGTGGCCACGCCGGTGCCGAGGAGCACCGCGCGGTCCAGCGGACCGGGGCGCAGCGCGGCGAGGATGCCGGCCGCCACACCGAGGACGGCGACGAGCAGGGCCGCGTACCCGACGAGCAGGGCGGTGCCGGGCAGCCGGGAGGCGATGAGCTCGGTGACGTCCTGGTGGAACTGGGCGGAGCGGCCGAAGTCGCCCCGCAGGACCCCTCCGAGCCACTTCGCGTACTGCACGGGCAGCGGATCGTCCAGGTGGTACTGCGCGCTCAGGGCAGCCACGGCCTCGGGGGTCGCGGGGCGGCCGTGGAGCAGGAACGACACCGGGTCGCCGGGGGCCAGGTGGATGGAGCCGAAGACCACGAGGGAGGTCACGAAGAGCACCGTCACCAGGCCGAGGAGCCGACCGACGAGGTAGCGGGTCATCGCTTCGCGGCCCCGATCGTCGCGGCCCACGGGTAGTACAGCTGCGCGATCCCGGTCGGTGCGCCGGTCACCCGATTGCCGAGGAAGACCGAGTAGGGCGCCTCGTACACGGGGATGACGGGCAGTTCGCGCAGCGCGATCCGCTGGAGCTCGGCGGTCAGCTCCGCCCGTTCGGCCGGATCGGGCTGCGCGTTGGCCCGGTCGAAGGCGGCGTCGTACTCGGCGTTCGACCAGCTGCCGTAGTTCCCGAAGTCCCCGGTGCGCAGGTACTGGTAGAACTCCAGCGGGTCCGGGGTGTTGTCGTATCCGTTGGTGATGACCAGGTCGAGGCCGGCCCGCGCGTTCGGGTCGACGAAGATGCTGCTGTACGCGTCCGGAGCGACGGCCTTGAGCCGGACGTCGAGGCCGATCTGCCGACCGGCGGCCTGGACGGCGTTGGCGACGACGCTGATCTCGGGCGAGAGCGTGCTGGTGGCCAGGGTGATCGTGCGGCCGGTCGCTCCCGCCTCCTGGACGAGCTCCTTCGCGGCCTTGACGTCGTAGACCGGCTCGGACAGGGAGTCGTAGAACTCGGCGGTCTTCTCCGGGGCCAGTGCCCAGGCGCCGCGTGCGGCGGGGGCCTTGGCGGGGAAGCCGACGCCGCCGGCCGCGGCCTTCACGATGTTCTTCCGGTCGAGTGCCATGGACAGGGCCTTGCGGACCTTGAGCTCGCCGAGCGGGCCGTGGAAGTCGAGGACGGCGAGGTCCGCCGCGGCGGTGTTGGGGCCGAACAGCACCGTCCCCTTGCCGCCGGTGCGCAGTTGGGCGAGGGAGGAGGAGGGCAACATGTACCCGCCGTCGGCGGTGCCCGAGAGGAAGGCGTTGGCCCGGGCGGCGGGGTCCTCGACGAAGGTGAACTTCACGCCGTCGGACTTGGGGGTCAGCGACCGGTCCCAGTAGTCGGCGTTCTTCTTGAGGGTGATGCTCTCGCCCTGGGTCCACTGGTCGAGGGCGTACGGCCCGGTGCAGTTGACCGTGCCCTTGGGGGTGCCGTACTCCTTGCCGGCCTTGGCCAGGGTGGCCGCGCTCTCGACGGTGCCGGGGGAGGCGGCCATGAGTTCGTTCAGGAGGACGTCCGGCCGGGCGAGCCGGATCGTCACCTCCAGGGGGCCGGTCTTCTCGATGGCGGTGACGTTCTTGAACGCCGAGCCCCAGGGCGACCCTGTCGCCGGGTCCACGTGGCGCCCGAGGGAGGCGACCACGTCGTCGGCGGTCATCGTCGTCCCGTCGTGGAACTTCACCCCGGGCCGCAGGGTGTAGACCAGCGTCCGGGGGTCGGGCCGGTCGTACTTGACCGCGAGACCGGGCTCGATCTTCAGGTCGGGCGTGACCCGCAGGAGCTGCTCGCAGACGTTGGCGAGCACGGTGTTCGGCGGGTAGTCGTACGCGAGGGCGTAGTCGAGCGTGTAGGGCTCGGCGTACAGGGACCACGTGAAGGAGGTCAGGGGGCCCTGCGCGGGCGGCGAGGTCGCGGTGATCCGGTAGCCCGCGGCGTCGGGTGACTGGTGGGTCGTGACGCCGGAGCAGGCGCCGGTGGTGGCCGCGAGGGCGGCGGTACAGGCGAGCAGCGTGATGGTTCTGGGCGTGCGCATGCAGACCCACCCCTTTACGGGTGTAGTGACGGGCGCTGGGGGATGGAGCGAGTATTGATGCGGGAACGTTCCCGCACAAGACTTTGCGGGAACGGTTTTGCGGAGGTCAGGAGGGTGGCAGCATCGTCCCCATGACCGATGTTTCACGGCATGACGGGGCCGCCTCGCAGCCCACCCAGCGCGTCCGGCTCGTCGACGTGGCCCGCGAGGCGGGACTGTCCAAGACGACCGTCTCGGCGGCGCTCAACGGCACCGGACGGCTCTCTCCTGAGGTACGGGAGAAGGCGCGCGAGACCGCGCGCGTCATGGGCTACCGGCCCAACGCCACCGCGCGCCAACTGCGCACGGGGCGGGCCCGGCTGATCGGATACATGGTCGGGGAACTTGCCGACACCCCTTGGTCCTTCCTGGAATCGCCGTACTTCGCCAGGCTGACCGCAGTCACCGCCGCGACCGCGCTGAAACGCGGCTACGCCGTGGTGCTGCTGCCCGCCGGCTCCCTGCAGAGCGAGTGGGCCGGCCTCCCGCTCGACGCGGTGGTCGTGGCCGACCCCGTCACCGGCGACCCGATCGTCGACGATCTGCTCGCCGCCCGGATCCCGGTGTTCAGCGACCGCTCCGTCGAGGGGCGGCCGGGTGCGTACTGGGTGGACGTCGAGGCCGGGCCGGCCGTGTGCGGGACCTTGGACCACCTCCTGGAACAGGGGGCACGGCGGCCCGCGCTGGTGCTGCTCGACAGCCCCACCCGGTTCCATACGGAGGTGCTCGCCGCCTACCGCGACTGGTGCACCGCGCACGGCGTGGCGCAGCGGGTGGTGCGCGCCGCGGACCCGGGCAACGGGCCGGTCGTACGAGCGGTCGAGACCGCCCTGGCGGGTGACGGGGAGGGGCCGGACCGCGTGCGCCCCGACGCCCTCTTCGTCGTGGCCGAGGCGAGCCCGCCCCTCGTCCTGGAGGCGGCGCGCCGCCAGGGCTACGAGGTACCCGGCGATCTGCTGCTCGTCTGTGTGAGCGAGGACGTGACGGCGGAGCACACCGAGCCGCCGGTGACGACGCTCAGCCTGCAGCCCCGGGAGATCGCGGAGGCCGGCATCGAACTCCTCGTAGCGGTCCTGGAGGACGGCCGCGCGGAGTCGGACGGGATGCTCGTGCCGACCCGGCTCGACGTACGGGCGTCCTCGGTACGGCGCCCTCAGAGGGAGTGGACGAGCCTGCCCCCGACGTAGGTCCGCTCCACCTGGGCCCGGGCGATCTCCTCCGGGGGTGCGGCGAAGATGTCGCGGTCCAGTACGACCAGGTCGGCGAGGTGGCCGGGGCGCAGGCTGCCCGCATCGTCGAGGCCGTTCACATGGGCGGAGCCGGCCGTGTAGGCGGCCAGCGCGGTCGCGAGGTCGAGGCGCTGTTCGGGCAGGAAGACCCGGTCGTCGGCGGCGTCGGCCTCGGGTTCCCTGCGGTTGACGGCCACGTGGATGCCTTCGAGGGGGTCGGGGCTGCTGACGGGCCAGTCGCTGCCGGCGGCCAGGGTGGCGCCGGCCCGCAGCAGATCGCCGAAGGGGTACTGCCAGGCGGCGCGTTCGGGGCCGAGGAAGGGGATGGTCAGCGCGTCCATCTGCGGTTCGTGCGCGGCCCAGAGAGGCTGGATGTTGGCGATGGCGCCGAGCCGGGCGAAGCGGGGGAGGTCGTCGGGGTGGACGACCTGGAGGTGGGCGAGGTGGTGGCGGTTGCCGCGCGGGCCGTTGGCGGCGACGGCGGCTTCGAGGGCGTCGAGGGCCTCGCGGACGGCCCGGTCGCCCAGGGCGTGGAAGTGGATCTGGAACCCGAGGGCGTCGAGCGCGGCGGCGTACCCGCGCAGCGCGATGGGTTCGACGAAGCTGAGGCCGGTGTTGGCCGTCGCGCAGCCGCAGCCGTCGAGGTACGGGGCGGTCATGGCGGCCGTGAAGTTCTCGGCGATCCCGTCCTGCATGATCTTCACGGAGCCGGCCCGGAAGCGGCCGTGGCTCAGCTTCTCCCGCAGCGCGACCAGTTCCTCGATCTGCTCGGCGCCGCGGTCCCGGTCCCACCAGAGCGCGCCGGTCACCCGGGCGGTGAGCGAGCCGTCCCGGGCGGCGCTCACGTAGGCGTCCGAGGGATCGGGCTTGCCGCCGAACACGCCGAGCAGCGCGTCCTGCCAGCCGGTGATGCCGAGCGAGTGCAGGAGTTCCTGGGCCCGCAGGAGACCGGACAGCCGCTCGGCGGGGGTGCTCGCGGGCACGAGACGGGAGACGAGAGCGGTGGCGCCCTCCTGGAGCACTCCGCTGGGACCGCCGTCCGGCTCCCGTTCGATACGGCCGTCGGCCGGATCGGGGGTGTCGGCGGTGATCCCGGCGAGTTCGAGTGCCCGGGTGTTGGCCCACGCGCCGTGATGGTCCCGGTTGACGAGGAACACCGGCCGGTCCGGGAGCACGGAGTCGAGCAGCTGCCGGGTGGGCAACCCCCCGTCGAAGCTCTCCATCGACCAGCCGCCGCCGGTGATCCACGCGTGGTCCGGGTGGGCGTCCGCGTACGCCCGGATCCGGGTCAGGTACTCCGCGACGCCGACCGTCCCCGTCAGATCGCACTCGGCCAGCTCCGTACCGCCGTAGACGGCGTGGACATGGGCGTCCTGGAACCCTGGGATCAGCAGCTTCCCGGTCAGGTCGACGACCTCGGTACGGGGGCCGATGAGCTCCCGCACCTCGTCGTGGCCGACGGCCGCGATCCGGTCGCCGACGACGGCGAGCGAGGTCGCTCGGGTGCGGGCCGGATCGACGGTGAAGACGGGGCCGCGGGTGAAGACCAGATCGGCCTTGGCCATACGGAGCTCCAGTACATGAGGCGACGGTTGGTGGGGACATGGAAGCGGGACGGCCGTTTACACGTCAATGGTGTTGACGTAAGGTCCCGTCATGTCCGAACGAGTGGTTCCCGAAGGCAGGCGCCAGCGCCACCGACCGACCAAGCAGGGCGCCGTACTCTCGGAACGGCTGATCATCGACACCGCCCTGCGTCTGGTCGCTCAGCACGGCGCGGCGGCGCTCTCGGCGCGGAGGCTCGGCGCGGCGCTCGGCGCGGATCCCAGCGCCCTCTATCGCTACTTCCGCAACACCGACGCCCTGCTCCTCGCCCTCTCCGACCAGCTGATCGGCCGTGCGCAGGAAGGCTGGTCGGCCACCGGTGACTGGCGGACCGACCTGCGTGCCATCGGGCTGCGCATCCACGCCTCCTACCAGTCCAACCCTCAGGCCGCGCTCCTCACGGCGCACCGCACGACAGGGCGCCCCCATGAGACCCGGGCCGTCGAGGCGATCCTCGGCATCCTGCGTTCCGGGGGCTTCCCGGACGCCCTCGCCGTGCGGATCTACCACGCCTTCGTCGACCAGGCCCTGGCCTTCGCCGCCCAGGACGCCGCCGCGCTCGCCCTGCCGGAGGCGGCGCGGGAGTCGGACGAGGAGGTCTGGCACGAGGTGTACGGCAGGCTGTCGCCCGAGACTCACCCGAACATCGCGGCGGCCTTCCCGCTGCTCGCCGCCGACATGCGCGACAGCGGATACCCCTTCGCCCTGGAGCTGATGCTCGGCGCGGTGGCGGCGCTCCGCCCGACGGCGGACGGCGGCTGAGCGGCGGCCCTCCTCCAGCTCCGGCCCTCCTCCAACTCCGGCCCCACCCAGCTGTGGCCGCGCCCGGACGAGAAGGGAGCAGCTGCTTTGTGCAGCCGCCCCCTTGTCGTGCTGGTACGTCAGGCGTAGAAGCGGTACACCGCCTGGGCGACGCACGCAGGCTTGTCGGTGCCGTCGATCTCCACGGTCAGGTCCGCGACGACCTCGACGCCGCCCTTGACGTCCTCGACGGACGCCACGCGGCCATGCGTACGGATCTTGGAGCCGACGCGCACGGGCGAGGGGAAACGCACCTTGTTCAGGCCGTAGTTGACCTTCATCGACACGCCCTCGACCTCGAGCAGCTCGCTCCACATCGGGATGAGCAGGGAGAGCGTCAGATAGCCGTGGGCGATGGTGCCGCCGAACGGACCCGCGGCCGCGCGCTCCGGGTCGACGTGGATCCACTGGTGGTCGTCGGTGGCGTCGGCGAAGGTGTCGACCCGCGACTGGGCGATCTCGACCCAGGCGCTGTGCCCGAGGTCGGCTCCGGCCTGGTTCCTGATCTCGTCGATTCCGTGGACGGTGACGGGCATGGTGGTGCTCCTTGCCTGGTGAGGGTGGTGAGGGTGGTGCCGGGGCGGCGTCAGGCGCCGGTGCCGTACCGCGCCCGGATCGGGTCCTTGAGCAGCTTTCCGGTGGCGTTGCGGGGCAGTTCGGGAGCGAGGACGATGCTCCGAGGGATCTTGTAGCGGGCGAGCCGGCCCTCCAGGTGGGCGATCAGCTCCGCGGCCGTGAGGGCGGATCCCGCGCGCAGTACGACGACGGCCCGCCCGACCTCGCCCCACGTGGGGTCGGGCACGCCGATGACGGCCGCTTCGGCTACGTCGGGGTGCCCGAGGAGGGCGTCCTCCACCTCGGCCGGGTAGATGTTCTCCCCGCCCGAGATGATCATGTCCTTCAGGCGGCCGACGAGCCGCACGTAGCCGTAGGCGTCGACCGTGGCCACGTCGCCGGAGCGGAACCGGCCTCCGTCGAGGAAGGCCGCCTCCGTCGCTTCCGGCAGGTTCCAGTAACCGGGGGTGACGTTCGGCCCGGAGACCACCACCTCGCCCTCCTCACCGGGTGCGGTTTCCTCGCCCGAGGGCCGCAGGACCCGTACATCGGTGAAGAAGTGCGGCACACCCGCCGAACCGGCGTGCGTCAGCGAGTCGGCCCGGTCGAGGACCAGGGCTCCCGGCGCGGTCTCCGTCATGCCGTACCCCTGGACGAAGGCCAAACCCCGGTCCAGATAGGCGCGCGCCGTGCGGCTCGGCACCGGGGCGCCGCCGCACAGCAGTGTGCGCAGGCTCGACAGGTCCGCGTCGGCCCACCCGGGCGCGGCGGCCATCGCGTCGTACATCGTCGGTACCCCGAACATGCAGGTCACCTGGTGCTGTTCGACGAGCCGCAGGCTGCGCTCCGCGTCGAAGGAGGACTCCAGGACGACCGTGCCGCCCTTCAGCAGGGTGGGCAGGCAGCTCATGTTCAGTGCGGCGGTGTGGAACAGCGGCGCGCAGACCAGGGCCACCTCGTCCCCGGCGAGGTCGGTGTCGACCAGCACGTTGAGGCTGTTCCAGACGAGGTTGCCGTGGGTGAGGACGGCGCCCTTGGACCGGCCGGTGGTGCCCGAGGTGTACATGATGAGGCACGCGTCCTCGTGCCCCACCTCCTCGTCGACCGGCGCCGCGGACGCGGCCGCGAGCAGTTCCTCGTAGGGCAGCCCCGGCCCCGACTCGACGGCGAGGAGCGTGGAGATCCCCGCGCCCGCCGCGAGTTCGGCCACCCGCCCCTCCGGCGTCCCGGAGTGGACCAGGACCCGGCTGTCCGAGTCGTTCAGCTGGTTCAGCAGCTCGGGCACGGCGAGCCGGGTGTTGAGCGGGACGAAGACGGCACCGAGCAGTCCGGTGGCGAAGAGCGTCTCCAGGTAGGCGGGATGGTTGGGGCCGAGGTAGGCGACCCGGTCCCCGCGCCCGACTCCGGCGCCGCGCAGGGCGTGGGCGAGGCGGGTGGAGCGGTCGTGGAGCTCGGCGTAGCCGACCGCGCGGCCCTCGTACAGGAGGGCGGTGCGCCGGGGGGTCTTCCGGCTGCGGCGGGCGGGCCAGGAGCCGATGCCCTGATTGCGCATGGTTACCCCTCAGTTCGGGTGAGACCGAGCAGTGCGGCCGCGTTCTCCTTGAGGATCTTCGGACGCACTTCGTCCTTGATCGGGAGCTCGGCGAAGTCGGCAAGCCAGCGGTCGGGCGAGAGCAGCGGATAGTCGGATCCGAACAGCACCTTGTCCTTCAGCAGGGTGTTGGCGTACTGGACCAGGCGGGGCGGGAAGTACTTGGGGGACCACCCGGAGAGGTCGATGTACACCTGGGGCTTGTGCGTGGCCACCGCGAGCGCCTCGTCCTGCCAGGGGAAGGACGGATGGGCGAGGATGATCCGCATCCCGGGGAAGTCCGCGGCGACGTCGTCCACGTCCATGGGGTTGGAGTACTTCAGCCGGACGCCCCCGCCGCCGGGAGCGCCCGCGCCGATGCCGGTCTGACCGGTGTGGAAGACCGCGATGGCGCCGGCTTCCTCGATCGCCTCGTACAGCGGGTACGCCATTCGGTCGTTGGGGTGGAACGCCTGGATGTTCGGGTGGAACTTGAAGCCGCGGACCCCGAACTCCTCGACGAGGCGCCGGATCTGACGGACCGCCGCCTTGCCCTTGTACGGATCGACCCCGGCGAACGGGATGATCACGTCGGGGTTCGCCAGGGCGGCCTCGGCGATCTCCTCGTTCGGCACCGGCGGGGTGCCGGTGGCCGACTCCGCGTCGACGGTGAAGACCACGCACGCCATCCGGCGCTCGCGGTAGTACGCGGCGATCTCCGGCAGCGTGGGATGGCGGTGCTCGGCCTTGAAGTAGGCGCCGGCGGCCTGGTCGAGCTCGGCGGAGAGCGAGGCGCCGCCCTTCGCGGAGACCTCCGCGTGCGTGTGGACGTCGATGGCGACGAGCTCGTCGGGATTCAGCACGGCCTTGCTCCTCACAGCTGCGGGGCGGGGATGCCGAAGGTCTCCGGAGTGCGGCCCACCGTCAGCGGCCAGGCCGCCGCGATGGCTTCGGCGCTCCAGCCCCCGTCCGCGTACGCGACCGACACCTCCTGCGGGTGCGACCACAGGGCGAGCTTGTCGCCGCCGATGCCGATGCACTGGCCGGTGATCCCGGCGGAGGCGTCGGAGGCGAGGAAGGACACCAGGCCCGCGACGTCCTCGGGCGTGCCGAAGCCCTCGCCCTTGCGGAGGCTGTCGGGGAAGGCGGTGCCCTCCTGCTCCAGCGCCTCGACGTGCGGGGCGAAGGCGGGGATGGTCTGCGTCATCGCGGTCGCGGCGACCGGGATGACGGCGTTCGCGGTGATGCCGGCCCGGGCCAGCTCCATGGCCCAGGTGCGCACCATCGCGGCGATGCCGGCCTTGGCGGCGGCGTAGTTGGTCTGGCCGAAGTTGCCGCGCTGGCCGGCGGGGGAGCCGGCGACCACGATCCGGCCGCCCTCGCCCTGGGCCCGCATCTGTTCGACGGCGGCGCGGACGCAGGTGAAGGTGCCGCGCAGGTGCACCTGGACGACGGTGTCGAAGTCCTCGTCCGTCATCTTCCAGAGCACCCGGTCCCGGAGCACGCCGGCGTTGGTGACCATGGCGTCGAGCCGGCCGTAGCTGTCGACCGCGCGGGCCACGAGGGCCTCGGCGGCCTCGCTGGAGCCGACCGGCACCACCTCGGCCACGGCGCGGCCGCCGGCCTCGGTGATCTGCTTCACGGCCGCGTCGGCCGCTTCGGCGTCCACGTCGTTGATCACCACGGCCGAGCCCGCGGCGGCGAGCGAGCGGGCGTAGGCGAGGCCGAGGCCGCGGCCGCTGCCGGTGACGACGGCGACCTTGCCGGAGAGGTCCAAGTGAGCCATGAGAGGGGGTCCTTCCTATGGGCCGGGTGCGGGACGCGGGGAGCCGCGGCCTGGGCACGCACCGGCCGCGGCCAAAGCTAGGCATATTTTTGTCTGCGGTCAATGAAGTGCCGAATGTAAGCCGGGGTGAGCGGGTCCCGCGCCTACGCTGTCCCCGTGACCCCTCCCGATCCGAAGCGGCAGCCGGAAGCCGAGCCCGACGCGGCCGGCCCCGGCGCCCCGGCCCGCCCCCAGTCCCTGATGCTGAGCTTCTTCGGCATCCACGTCCTCGGCACCGGCACCGCCCTGTCCTCGGCGAGCGTGATCGACGCCTTCGCCCGCGTCGAAGTGGGTGAGGACGCCGTGCGCTCGACCCTGACGCGGATGGTCGGTCGAGGCCTGCTCGCACGGCATCGGCGCGGTCGCCGGATGTACTTCTCGCTGACGGACCGCGCAGCCGCGGTGCTCGCCGACGGGGAGGAGCGGATCCAGCGGACGGGCGCCGTCAACCGGGCCTGGGACGGCACCTGGACCCTGGTCGGCTACTCCCTGCCCGAGTCCTGGCGCCGCGAACGGCACGACCTGCGCTCCCGGCTCGTCTGGGCGGGCTTCGGCCCGCTGCAGAGCGGTCTGTGGGTCGCCCCCGGACGCGTCGACGTCGCGCCCATCGCGCGGGAGCTCGGGCTCGGGGACCGTATCAGGGCGTTCCACGGGGAGGCCGCCGCGCCCACCGAGGCCGGGCCCCTGCTCCGTACCGCCTTCGACATCGACGGGATCGCCGAGGGCTACCGGTCCTTCCTGGCCCGCTGGGGCGACGGCGGCGCGCCCGTCGAGGCGCGCGACGACCTGGGCCGCCTGCTCCTGCTGCACACCGACTGGCTCGACCTGGTGCGCCGGGACCCGCACCTGCCGGCCGAGCACCTGCCCGAACGGTGGCCCGCCGCGCACGCGGAGGCGCTGTTCCGCGAGCTCTCCGCGCGCTTCGAGCCCGGGGCGCGGCGGATCGCGGAGGAGATCCTCGACCGCTGGGAGCCGCAGGCGTAGCCCGCCCGAGGAGCCGGACCGCCCGGCTTCGGCGGCGTCGGGCGGGGGCTTGTCAATCCGGACTGGACCGGCATGTGCGGGTGAACTCGCCTGCGTGAGCCGCCCGTTCGTCCCCGGGGTGGCGCCCTGCCCCGGCCGGGGCGTTCGTCGTGGCGCACGCCGTCGACCGATCGATACGGGCCACTACTCCCCGGGCGTCCGCATGCCCCTGGCGCGGGCGATCCGCGACGCCGCGTCGGAACCGAGAAGGTCAAGGACTTCGCGGGCACGGCGCGGCTGCGCGGAGGCGGCCAGTACGCCCCCGCTGAACATCGAGCTGATGGCGGTATCGCCCGGCAGCGGGCCGATGACGACGACGCCCGGCAGGTCCATCAGTTCGCTGTGCTGTTGAAAGGCCAGGTCGGCTTGGCCGGACGACAGCAGGCTGCCCGCGGGCACCCCCGGCGGGGCTTGGACAAGCCGGCCCCCGAGCATGGCGGCGAGATCCATCCGGGTGATCAGGTCGACGAGGGACGTACCGCTGGGGCCGGTGGAGTACGCGATCCTCTTCGCGGACAGAAGAGCGGCTCGCAGGTCGGATTCCGAGCCGAGTGCCGGAACCGGCGTTCCCTCCGGGACGGCGGCGACGACCTGGGAGATCCACAGCGGACGCACCGTGCCCCCGAGGAGGTGCCCTTCCTCCTCCAGTTCGGCCAGTGCTCCGTCGGCGAGCACGAGCACGTCCGCCTCGGCGCCCTCGCGCACCCGCCGTGCGATCTCGACCCCGCCGGCGGACTCGAAACGCACCGGAATCCCGTGAGCGAGTCGGATGTGTTCGCAGAGCTCGCCCACTATCGGCCGCGTCGCCATCGAGGACAGCCCAGAGATCTCTTGGTTCACGTCGTCTCCTTGGTGTCCGGCAGATGGTACGGCGCACGGTCGGGCGGCGGGGCGCCCGTCTGCGAGACTGCCCGCGTGAGCGCAACCCGGAGCACCGCGGCTGGAAAGGTCCTCAAGGTCCTCTCGGCCTTCGATCGCGAACACCCCTCGCAGACACTGTCGCAGATCGCCCAACGCACAGGTCTGGCCTTGAGCACCACGCACCGCGTGGTCGCGGAGCTGGCGGAATGGGGAGCGCTGGAGCGCGGGGAGGACGGGTCGTGGCATGTCGGGTTGAGGCTCTGGGAGATCACCTCGGGATGCCCCCGTACCCAGATTCTGCGTGACGCGGCCCTGCCGTTCATGCAGGACCTCTACGAGGCGACTCACGAGAACATCCAGCTCGCGGTGCGCGAGGGCACGGAGCTCGTCTTCGTCGAACGCATCACCGGGCATCGATCGGTACACCTGTTGACGGCGGTCGGGACCCGGTTCCCCGTCGGCTCCACCGGGATGGGCCGGGTGCTGTTGGCGCACGCACCACGGGACATCCAGGAGGAGGTCCTCGAAGCGCCGCTGCGAGCCTGGACCCCGCACACCGTCACCGACCCGAAGACGCTGCGCGCACAACTGGACCGTATCCGCCGCGAGCAGGTCTTCATCAGCGACCGGCAGCTCTCGCAGGACACGGTCGCGGTGGCCGCACCGGTGCGGATCGGCCGGGCCGGGCCCGTCAGCGCCGCTTTGGGGATCGTCGTCGCGGCGCGTGGTGCGAACGACGCGCGCGGGCTGCGCGAGCCGCTCCTGAGGGCCGCGTACGGGATCTCCGACGAGCTCGGGCGGCGCGCCCACACGACGGTCTGACGTTCGAGCAGGCTTCCGTCTGACGGAAACACCGGCGACCGGCGGCGGCTCCCGGTGCCAACGTTCGGGGTGTTCCGAACGTTCGCAGTCGCTCAGGAGATGCCATGGCCGACGCCACCGTCGACACCGTTGCCTCGGTTCCAGTCGCCGTCATCGGTGCCGGTCCGGCCGGCCTGATGCTGGCTCACCTGCTCGGGCGCGCAGGGGTCGAGACGATCGTCATCGACACCCGCTCCCGGCGCGAGATCGAAACGACGCAGCGGGCCGGCATCCTCGAGGCCGACGCGGCGCGGGACCTGATCGAGACCGGCGTCTGCGACCGGATCCTGCGCGAGGGCCACGAGCACGAGGGCGTCGAGCTCCGATTCGGCGGCCGGCCGCACCGCATCGACTTCAAGGAGCTGGTGGGACAGTCGGTGTGGCTCTACCCGCAGACCGACGTGTTCATCGACCTGGCCGACGCCCGGGACCGCGACGGTGGCACGGTCCACTTCGGCGTCAAGGACACCGAGGTCCTCGACATCACGACCGACGCTCCCCGGGTCCGCTACACCGCGCCCGACGGGTCCCGCCACGAGATCCGGGCGCGGTACGTGGTCGGTGCGGACGGGTCGCGCAGCATGTGCCGCGATCTGGTGCCCGAGGACCGGCGGGTGCGCTACGGCAAGGAGTACCCCTTCGCATGGTTCGGCATCATGGCCGAGGCGCCGATGAGCGCGCCCGAGCTGGTCTACGCCCACTCCGAGCACGGGTTCGCGCTGATCAGCCAGCGCACCGAGACCGTTCAGCGGATGTACTTCCAGTGCGACCCCGACGAGTCCGTCGACGCCTGGCAGGACGACCGCGTCTGGGAGACGCTCCAGGCTCGGGTGGCCGGCCAGGACGGCTTCCGTCTCAAGGAGGGGCCGATCCTCGAGAAGACGGTGCTGCGGTTCCGCTCGTTCGTGCAGGAGCCGATGCGCTGGGGCTCGATGGCGCTCGCGGGCGACGCCGCGCACACGGTGCCGCCGACCGGCGCCCGCGGGCTCAACCTCGCGCTGCACGACGTGAAGGTGCTTGCCACTGTCCTGTTGCGGGCACTCGGCAGCGCGGGCGAGGCCGCGCTGGACGACTACCAGCCGCGCGCCCTGCAGCGGGTCTGGCGGGCGCAGAACTTTTCCTACTGGATGACCCAGCTGCTGCACACCGCGCCCGGAGGCGCTCAGTTCGACCTGCGGCGCCAGCTCGGCGAGCTCGACAACGTGGTCGGCACCCGCGCCGGGCGCACCTATCTCGCCGAGCAGTACACCGGCTGGCCCGCCGGCTCCCTGGGCTGACCCCGACGACCAGCAGGAGCGAACACATGATCATCGACTGTCACGGTCACTTCACCACCGCGCCGCCGCAGCTGGCGCAGTGGCGGGACCGGCAGGTGGCCGCGGTCGGCGCCGCCGAGCACGCGCCCGATCCCGACGACCTGGTCATCACCGACGACGACCTGCGTCAGGCGATCGAGAGCAACCAGCTGCGGTTCATGGACGAACGCGGCAGTGACCTGACGATCTTCTCCCCGCGCGCCAGCTTCATGGCCCACCACATCGGCGACTTCGAGGTCTCCTCGGTGTGGGCGCGGATCTGCAACGACCTGATCCACCGTGTCAGCACGCTCTACCCCGGCCGCTTCGCGATGGGCGCGATGCTGCCGCAGTCGCCGGGTGTCGACCCCGCGACCTGCCTTCCCGAGCTGCGCCGCGCGGTCGAGGAACTCGGCGCGGTCACGGTCAACCTCAACCCCGATCCGTCGGGCGGCAAGTGGACCGCGCCGCCGCTGACCGACCGCAGCTGGTACCCGGTCTACGAGGCGATGGCCGAGTACGGCATACCCGCCATGATCCACGTCAGCACGTCGTGCAACCCGGCCTTCCACACCACCGGCGCCCACTACCTCAACGCCGACACCACGGCGTTCATGCAGCTGCTCCAGGGCGACCTGTTCGCCGACTTCCCGACGCTGCGGTTCGTGATCCCGCACGGCGGCGGCGCGGTGCCCTACCACTGGGGCCGGTTCCGCGGCCTGGCGATGGCGCTGGGCAGACCGGAGCCCGAGACGCTGCTGGACAACGTCTTCTTCGACACCTGTGTCTACCACCAGGCCGGCATCGACCTGCTCACCCGGGTGATACCCAGCCGGTCCGTCCTGTTCGCCAGCGAGATGATCGGCGCGGTCCGCGACATCGACCCGCGCACCGGTCACCACTTCGACGACACGAAGCGGTACGTCGAGGCCACCGCGAACCTCTCCGACGAGGAACGCGCCGCCGTCTACAGCGGCAACGCCCTGCGCGTGTACCCCCGACTCGCCGCTCGCCTCGCCGCGGCCTGCCACTGAATCCCAGGAGAAGAACGCATGGAACACACCGAGATCGGTGTCGTCCACACATCGATCACCCGCGCCGATCCCGAGGCCGTCGCCGCGCTGTCGGCATTCGGCGTCGCGACGATCCACGAGGCCATGGGCCGGGTGGGACTGATGCGCCCCTACCTGCGCCCCGTCTACCCCAAGGCCCGTCTGTGCGGTACCGCGGTGACCGTGCTGCTGCAGCCCGGCGACAACTGGATGCTCCACGTTGCCGCCGAGCAGATCCGAGAGGGCGACGTCGTGGTCGCGGCCTGCACGACCGAGAGCGAGGACGGCTTCTTCGGCGACCTGCTCGCCACTTCCTTCCGCTCCCGGGGGTGCCGGGGCCTGGTCATCGACGGCGGCGTGCGCGACGTGGCCGACCTGGAGGAGATGGACTTCCCGGTCTTCTCCCGGGCGATCAACGCCAAGGGCGCGGTCAAGGCCACGCTCGGCTCGGTCAACGTACCGGTGGTCTGCGCCAACGCCCTGGTCAGGCCCGGTGACGTCGTCGTGGCGGACCGCGACGGTGTCGTGGTGGTGCCGCGCGAGCGGGCCGCCGAGGTCGCCGAGGCGTCCGCCAGGCGTGAGGCCGGCGAGGAGAGCAAGCGCGCGCGGTTCCGCGCGGGCGAGCTCGGCCTGGACATGTACGGCATGCGCGGCCCGCTGGCCGGGCTCGGGCTGCGCTACGAGGACTGAGGAGGACTGAGGATGACGACCTTCGAGAAGACCCCTGGCTGGCTGGACTGGTACGCCGGTCCGAGCCGGCCGCGGTTCCAGGTGCCCGAGGGCGCCGTCGACGCGCACTGCCACGTCTTCGGCCCGGGGGCGCAGTTCCCGTTCGCCCCCGAGCGCAAGTACACCCCCTGCGACGCGTCCAAGGACCAGCTGTTCGAGCTGCGCGACCATCTGGGTTTCGCCCGTAACGTGGTGGTCCAGGCGACCTGCCACGGCGCCGACAACAGTGCGATGACCGACGCCCTGCGAGCCTCGGGAGGTCTCGCCCGGGGTGTCGCGACGGTGCGGCAGGGCATCTCGGACGCGCGGCTGCGGGAGCTGCACGAGGCTGGAGTCCGCGGCGTACGGTTCAACTTCGTCAAGCGGCTCGTCGACGCGGCGCCACGGCAGGACCTGTGGGACGTCGCCCGGCGGATCGCGCCCTACGGCTGGCACGTCGTCGTCTACTTCGAGGCGGCCGACCTCGCCGACCTGCGCGAATTCTTCCTCTCGATCCCGGTGCCGCTGGTCATCGACCACATGGGCCGGCCGGATGTCACCAAGGACCCGCACGGCCCGGAGTTCGAGGCGTTCTTGAACTTCATGCGGGCAAGGCCGGACATCTGGTGCAAGGTGACCTGCCCGGAGCGGCTGTCCGTGAGTGGCCCGCCGGCCCTCAAGGGGGAGCAGCAGGCCTACCGCGACGTCGTCCCGTTCGCCCGGCGCGTGGTCGAGGAGTTCCCCGACCGCGTGCTGTGGGGCACCGACTGGCCGCACCCGAACCTCACCGACCAGATGCCCGACGACGGTCTGCTCGTCGACTTCATCCCGCACATCGCGCCGACGCCGCGGCTGCAGCGGGGGCTCCTCGTCGACAACCCGATGCGTCTGTACTGGCCGGACGCCGGCTGACCACCGCACGATTGGAGGCTCACCATGTCACTGGACAAGACCTACAAACTGGTTCCGGGGACGACCATCTTCGACACCGAGCAGTCCGCCAAGGGGTACCACCTCAACCAGTTCTGCATGTCACTGATGACGGCGGAGAACCGCGAGCGCTACCTCGCCGACGAGCGCGCCTACCTGGACGCGTGGCCACTGCGGGAGGAGCAGAAGCGGGCGCTGCTCGACCGCGACCTCAACGCCGCGATGCGCGAGGGCGGCAACATCTACTTCCTCGCCAAGTGGGGCGCGACGCTGGGGCTGTCGTTCCAGCAGATGGCCGGCTCGATGACCGGCATGACCGAGCAGGAGTACCGCGACATGATGGTCGGCGGTGGTCGCTCCGTCGAGGGGAACCGGATCGACCACGCCGTCCTCGAAGCGGCGTACGCCGACCCGGTACCGCCGGCCGAGCACGCCACGATCACCGGCGCGGTCTTCACCTCGCACGTGCCTGCGATCGGCGCGGCGATGGACCACCACAAGACCGACGAACCTTACTGGAGGCCGGTTTTCGAGGGCTACGAATTCTCCAGGCGGTGGGAGAAGGAGAACCTCCCCGACGTGATCTTCCTGGTCTACAACGACCACGCCACCACGTTCGACCTGTCGCTGATCCCGACCTTCGTGCTCGGCACCGGCGCGGCGTACGCCACCGCCGACGAGGGCTACGGTCCCCGCCCGGTCCCGGGCATCGAGGGCGACCCCGACCTGGCCGCGCACATCGCGCACTCGCTCATCAGGGACGACTTCGACCTCACCCTGGTCAACGAGATGACGGTCGACCACGGCCTGACCGTCCCGCTGTCGCTGATGTTCGGGGACGTCGAGAAGTGGCCGTGCAAGGTGATCCCGTTCCACGTCAATGTGGTGCAGTACCCCGTGCCCTCGGGCGCCAGGTGCTTCAAGCTCGGCCGGGCGCTGCGCAAGGCGATCGAGTCCTACGACAGGCCGCTGAAGGTCCAGGTGTGGGGCACCGGCGGCATGAGCCACCAGCTGCAGGGCCCCCGCGCCGGCCTCATCAACCGGGAGTGGGACAACGCCTTCCTCGACGAACTCGTCGCGGACCCGGTCGGCCTGTCGCAGGTGCCGCACCTGGAGTACGTCGAGGAGGCGGGCTCGGAGGGCATCGAGCTGGTCATGTGGCTGATCGCCCGCGGGGCGATGAGCGACCTCGACGGGTCCGGGGAGATCGAGGTCAAGCACCGCTTCTACCACGTGCCGGCGTCCAACACCGCCGTCGGCCACCTGATTCTGGAGAACCACCCGCGGGCCCAGGAGCCCGCCGTGAAGGAGTGACATGACCGACGATCAGAACGTCCGGATCGCCCTGGCCGGAGGCGGCGCCTTCGGCGCCAAGCACGCGGCCGCGCTCAGGCGGATCAAGGGCGTCGAGGTGGCTGCCGTCGTGAGCAGCACCCTCGAAAGCGCCCGGAAGTTCGCCGCGGAACAAGGTATCGGCCGTGGCGTCGCGACCCTGGAGGAGGTGCTGGCGATGGACGACATCGACGCCGTCATCCTCGCCACGCCCACACCCCTGCACGCCGCGCAGACGCTGGCCTGCCTCGAAGCGGGCAAGCACGTCCAGGTCGAGATCCCGCTGGCTGCCTCGCCGGCGGATGCCGAGGCGTGCCTGGAGGCACAACAGCGCACCGGACTGGTGGCGATGGTGGGGCACACGCGGCGCTTCAACCCCAGCCACCAGTGGGTACGGCGGCGGGTCCGGGCCGGGGACTACCACATCCAGCAGATGGACGTGCAGACCTACTTCTTCCGCCGCACGAACCTCAACGCCCTCGGCCAGCCGCGCTCCTGGACCGACCATCTGCTGTGGCACCACGCCGCGCACACCGTCGACCTGTTCGCCTACCAGACGGGCTCGCCGATCGTGCAGGCCCATGCGGTCCAAGGCCCGATCCACCCCGAGCTCGGCATCGCGATGGACATGTCGATCCAGCTGCGCGCGGAGAGCGGCGCCATCTGCACCCTGTCGTTGTCGTTCAACAACGACGGGCCGCTCGGCACGTTCTTCCGCTACATCGGTGACACCGGCACCTACACCGCGCGGTACGACGACCTGGTCACCGGCAAGGACGAGCCGATCGACGTGAGCGGGGTCGACGTCTCGATGGACGGCATCGAACTGCAGGACCGCGAGTTCGTCGCCGCCATCCGCGAGGGCCGCGAGCCGAACGCCTCCATCGCCCAGGTGATGCCCTGCTACCGGACGCTGGCGGCCCTCGAGGAGCAGCTCGACGCCGCCTCGGTCTCGTGAACACGCCACCGGCGGCGGGCCCGGGCGAGACCCGGGGGACAGCTGACCGGACAGGCGAATCGTTGTAGGCTGCCCGGACCGCCCTTGACCTGCGATGAGCAGGCAGGGAGCAGACATTTCGGGAGCTTCTTCATGATTCGCACCATGTTCAAGTCCAAGATCCACCGGGCCACGGTCACCCAGGCCGACCTGCACTACGTCGGGTCCGTGACCGTCGACGCCGATCTGCTCGACGCGGCGGACCTGCTGCCCGGAGAGTTGGTGCACATCGTGGACATCACCAACGGGGCCCGGCTGGAGACGTACTGCATCGAGGGCGAGCGCGGGTCGGGGGTCATCGGGATCAACGGGGCTGCCGCTCACCTCGTGCACCCCGGGGACCTCGTCATCCTCATCAGCTACGCGCAGGTGGAGGACGCCGAGGCGCGGGTGCTCAAGCCGCGGGTCGTGCACGTCGACGGGGACAATCGGATCATCGAGCTGGGTGCGGATCCGTCCGCCCCGGTACCGGGCACGGACCAGGAGCGCAGCCCCCACGCGGTGGCCGCGCGAGTCTGAGGGAGTCGGGGAGCATGGCGGTCGAGTTCACGGACGAACGCAAGGCCGGGCGGCTGCTGGCCGTCGAGGACGGCGGGGTGGTCGGATCCATCGCCTACTTCGTGCTCGCCGCGCCGCCCCACGCCCTGGTGGCGGTGCACACCATCGTCGAGCCGGGCCACGAGGGCCGGGGCATCGCCGGGGGGCTGGTGAAGGCCTTCTACGGGATCGCCGCCGCCGAAGGTGTGCCCGTGGTGCCGCTCTGCCCGTACGCCGCGAGCTGGGCCGCCAAACACCCCGACCAGGCGCCCGAGGCGCCGGCCGCGGTGGTCGAGGCCGCCAAGGCGCAGCTGGACTCGGACTCCGACCTGTGGTGACGCGGGCGGGGCTCCGGCCCTGACCACCCTGGCCGCCGTGCCCGCCAGGCGCATCGGCACGGATCAGGGGAAGGTGGATCCATGGTGCGAAACACAGAGGCACGCGCAGAAACACGCGCAGAAACACGCGCAGAGACACGGGCAAGGGCAGACGAGACGCAGCCGCCCGTCCCCGATCCGACGCCGGGCCCCCCGCCCAGCCCCTTCCCCGAGCCCGCGCCCCGGCCCGTGCCCCCGGTGCCGGGCCCGGTGCCCGAGCCGGATCCGGTGCCCGCGCCGCCCGGGCCCGCGCCGATCCCGCAGCCCGGCCCGCTGAGCTGAGCCGAGCCCGGCCGGCGGGGGCCCGCGGGCCCCCGCGGAACGAGCCCTCGCGGTCGGTGCGGCGGTAGGTGTGCGCCCCGAAGAAGTCGCGCTGGCCCTGGGTGAGGGCCGCGGGGAGCCGCTCCGCGCGCAGCGCGTCGTAGTACGCGAGCGAGGCCGCGAAGGCCGGTACCGGGACGCCCTGGCGCACCGCCGCCACCAGCACCGCACGCCAGTCGTCCTGGGCGGCGCCGATCTCCCGCGCGAACCCGGCGTCCGCCAGCAGGCTCGGCAGGCCCGGCCGGGCATCGTAGGCGGCGCGGATCCGGTCCAGGAACGCGGCCCGGATGATGCAGCCGCCGCGCCACAGGGCCGCCACCGCTCCGGGGTCGACGCCCCAGCGAAGGCGTCCGCAGCCCGCGGAGTCAGCGGCGCGGCCGTGGGCCCCGCGAGGCCGCGAGCGGCCGTACGCAGCTCGCCGTGGCCCGAAACCGCGCGGGCGAAGACCGCCTCGGCGATGCGGGCGATCTGCACCGTCCAGCGGCCGGTGCCCTTCTGCTCGGCGGCATCGGCCACGACGTCCACGTACGGGCGGCCGGTCGCGGCGTCCGTGTGCGCGAGCACCTCCGCCGTGATCTCGATCAGGTACGAGTCCAGCCGGCCCCGGTTCCAGGCCCGGAAGGTCTCCGCGATCTTCTCGGGGGAGTAGCCGGCGACCTCGCGCAGCAGGTGGTAGGCCTCGGCGATGAGCTGCATGATGATCAGGCGGCGCGGGCGTTCCAGCGCGTCGACGAACTCCTTCGCCGACTCCGCCGCCACGAAGTGTGGACGGCGACGGTGAAACCGTTGCGGGCGAAGTTCCGGGCGAGGTTGCTGCCCTGCGTCGGCGTGCGGGGGAGGGCAGGGCGGCACTGGGGGACACCGACGCTACCCCGGCACCGGCACGGGGTGACCTACTCCGGGCAAGTCAACTCCCGCTCGCGTGCGCCCTGTTGCGCCCCTTGTCATGTCTTGGTCGCAACGTTAAGTTGTGCGGTTCCTGATGTCTTCAATGGGGGCTCCCATGGGTGTACGGGGCCGGCACCGCCGGTATCAGCCGAGCAGCATCAACCGGGCCTCGCTCGCCGTCACCGCCGGTGGCGCCGGGATCGCGCTCCCTCTCATGGGCGCCGGAGCCGCCCACGCCGCCTCGGTGGACACCTGGAACAAGGTCGCCACCTGCGAATCCACCGACAACTGGCACATCAACACCGGCAACGGCTATTACGGCGGGCTCCAGTTCAGCCAGAGCACCTGGCGCGCCTTCGGCGGTACCGCGTACGCCGCCCGCGCGGACCTGGCCACCAAGGACCAGCAGATCGCGGTCGCGGAGAAGGTCCTCAAGGGGCAGGGCCCGCAGGCCTGGCCGGCCTGCGGAAAGCAGGCCGGCCTCAGCCGCAGCGGCCCGGCTCCCGCCTCCGTGCCCACCAAGGCCCAGGCCCAGGCACAGGCCCGGAGTCAGCCTCAGGTCCCGGCCCGGCAGGCTGCCACGCCCCGCCCGACCGGGACTTCGGTCCTGCCCAACCCGTACGTCGTCGCACCGGGGGACTCGCTGTCGGCGATCGCCACCGAGCAGCACGTCGAGGGCGGCTGGCAGGCGCTGTACGAGACCAACCGGGCCACCGTGGGCGGCAACCCGGACCTCATCTTCCCGGGGCAGCGGCTCACCCTGCGCATCACCGCCGCGCCGCCCGCGCAGAACCCGGAGAAGCCGCCCCGTACGGCGGAGCCGGTCAAGCCCGTGGAGCCGGCGGCCGAGAAGCCCGCCGCGAATCCAGCTGAGAAGCCGGTCGAGAAGCCGGTGGAAAAGCCCGCCGAGAAACCGGCCCCGGAGCCCGCCTCAGTGAAGGAGCAGCCGGCGGCGGGCGGTTTCTTCGCCCCCGTCGACGCCGGTCTCGGCACCGCGTACCGCATCGCGGGTTCCTCCTGGTCCAGCGGCTACCACACGGGCGTCGACTTCCCGGTGGCGACCGGCACCACCGTCAAGGCCGTCGGCTCCGGCGAGGTCGTCTCCGCCGGCTGGGCCGGTGCGTACGGATACCAGGTCGTCATCCGGCACGGCGACGGCCGGTACTCCCAGTACGCGCACCTGTCGGCGCTCGGGGTCAAGGCCGGCTCGAAGGTCTCCGGCGGGCAGCGGATCGGCCGCTCCGGCTCGACCGGCAACACGACGGGACCTCACCTGCACTTCGAAATGCGCACGGGGCCCGGCTACGGCACCGACATCGACCCGCTGAAGTACCTCCGCGGCCACGGAGTCGACATTTGACGTCCGGGGCCCCGCATGGGCGAGGGCGGGTTCGGGGGCGGCGGCGGGCTCCGGGCCGCGCACGTGCTGCGGCACGACGGTGAGCAGGATCAGCCCGGCCGCCGCCAGCCCGCCGCTCGCCAGTGCGGCGGCCGTACCGGCCGCCCCGTAGCGGAAGCCCTCGTCGAAGAGCGAGATCCCGACCGCCGCCGCGACCACCGGGTTGACCACCGTCACGGTGGCCAGCGGCGCGGTCAACCCGGCGCCCCGGTACGCCGCCTGCGACAGCAGCAGCCCGACGGCCGCGAGCGTGACGATGGCCGCCAGCTCCGGCCACAGGGAGCCCAGGGCGTCGAAACTGAAGCCCTCGGCCACCGACTTGGTGAACACCGAGGCCATACCGAAGGCCGTTCCGGCGGCCGCGGCCAGCAGCACGCTGCGCAGCACCGCCCGGTGCATCCGGTGCGCGGCCAGGAACAGCACGGCCACCCCGGCTCCGGTCGCGGTCAGCAGCACGCTCTGCTCACTTCCGGCCAGCGTCTGCTCGTCCCGTCCGCCCCCGCCGGTCAGGGCCAGCAGTCCCGCGAGTCCGACGGTGGCCAGTACGGCCCCGCGCCAGGCGGCCGCGCCGGCCCGGCGCCGTACGAAGACGGCCGCCAGCGGCAGTGCGAAGACGATGGTGAGCGCCCCGAGGGGCTGCACCAGGCTCAGCGGCCCGTACGCGAGCGCCAGAACGTGGAGCAGCGCGCCGAGGCCGTTCAGCGTGATGGCGGCGTACCAGCCGCATCGGCGCACGGGGGCGTACGGCCGGCCCGTCGTACTCGACGCGACCCGTTCCTGGACGATCGCTCCACCCGCGTATGCCACGGCGGACACAAGGCAGAGGAGGACCGAAAGCACTAGGGCACTCATGAAATCCACAATGCCCCACCCGAGCGGGCTATTCCTCCCCCTACAGGAGGTCACCAGTCCTACTCAAGGCATACTCCAGACGCAGTACACGAGGGTGGAACGTGGTGCTTTCAGCCATCTCGGGTGCGCAAGCGCCCTCCTCGCGCCGCCCGGTCGCAGCAAGGCGCCGATCAGACCGTCGCATTCGCGCCGGGAGCCCAGCCCGGCCGCCGGCCGTGAGGGGGCGCGCGGTGCGACGTTTCTCCACCAGAGTTCGAGCCCGGACAGACCCCCGCGAGACCCGCTCCGGCCTCCGGCGAGACCCGCTCCCGACTTCGGCGAGACCCGCTCCGGCCCGCCGCGGAGGCGGATGCGGAGCATCGCGAATCAACCCATACCGTGACAGCCCGCTCGCCGTAGGTGAGGAGCCCGGAACGAGTTTGGTTCCGGGCGCGGGGGATCCGTACAGTTTCCCTTTTGAGGCCTTCCGCAGCAGGCGGATGCGGACGAGTGAGCAAGGAACGGCAGCGGCCATGACGGTGACCGAAGACAACCACGTGACCGGGGACGACCACGCCTACGGGCCGGGCATCGACCCCGAGCGCCTGGCCCTCTGCCTCGGCGTGATCGACGAGCTGGACAAGCTCGACGTCGACCACCCGGACGCCATCACCGTACGCCGCGCCACCGCCGGCCTGTACCGCACGGTCAAGCAGCGCCGCCGCCAGGAGCGCCGCGCCGCCAAGACCGCCAACGACAAGGCCGTCACCGAGGCGACCGCGACCGGCTCCGCCGAGCGCATCGACGACGAGACCCAGGGCAACGCGCTGACCGCCGCCACCAAGGGCCCGATCGCCGGGATACTCCAGCGCCCGCGCTCCTGCTACGTCTGCAAGGCCCGCTACGTCGAGGTCGACGCGTTCTACCACCAGCTCTGCCAGGACTGCGCCGCCTTCAACCACGCGCGCCGCGACGCCCGCACCGACCTGACCGGCCGCCGCGCGCTGCTCACCGGCGGCCGCGCCAAGATCGGCATGTACATCGCGCTGCGGCTGCTGCGCGACGGCGCGCACACCACCATCACCACCCGCTTCCCGAGCGACGCGATCCGCCGCTTCAAGGCGATGCCCGACAGCTCCGAGTGGATGCACCGCCTGAAGATCGTCGGCATCGACCTGCGCGACCCGGCCCAGGTCGTCGCGCTCGCCGACTCGGTGGCCGCCGAGGGCCCGCTCGACATCCTGATCAACAACGCCGCGCAGACCGTACGCCGCTCCCCGGGCGCCTACAGCGAGCTCGTCGCCGCCGAGAACGCCCCGCTCCCGGCCGGCGAGCTGCCCGCCGCCGAGGTCATCGGCACCTTCGGCAGCGGCACCGTCGACCGCGTCGCCGCCCTGCCCACCGGCAAGGGCGAGAAGCTCAGCGCCCAGGACATCACCGAGCTGGCACTGGTCTCCGGCTCCGCCTCCCTGGAGCGCATCGCCGCCGGCACCGCCATCGACGCGGGCGGCCTGGTCCCCGACCTGCACGACACCAACAGCTGGATCCAGACCGTGTCCGAGGTGGACCCGATCGAGCTGCTCGAAGTGCAGCTGTGCAACTCCACCGCGCCGTTCATCCTGATCAGCAAGCTCCGCCCGGCGATGGCCGCAGCCGAGGCCGGCCGTCGCTACGTGGTCAACGTCTCCGCGATGGAGGGCGTGTTCAGCCGCGGCTACAAGGGCGCCGGCCACCCGCACACCAACATGGCCAAGGCCGCGCTGAACATGCTGACGCGCACCAGCGCCCAGGAGATGTTCCAGAAGGACCAGATCCTGATGACCGCCGTCGACACCGGCTGGATCACCGACGAGCGCCCGCACCCGGACAAGATCCGCCTCGCCGAGGAGGGCTTCCACGCCCCGCTCGACCTGGTGGACGGCGCGGCCCGGGTCTACGACCCGATCGTCCGCGGCGAGCTCGGCGAGGACCTGTACGGCGTCTTCCTGAAGGACTACGCCCCCGCCAACTGGTAAACGGCCCGGCGAGGGCGCGCGCGACGCGGGGGCTCAGGGCCTCGCGGGCTCAGCGCCCGCGCCCTCGCGGGCTCACGCCGTGCGTTCGTACGCCCTCGCCGCCACCAGCTCCAGCACCGGACGCCAGTCCTCCATCTCGCCCGCGTCCAGGCCCACCACCTTGCCCGCGTCATCGGCCTGGCGCAGGATCACCGCGGCCTCCCCGTCCGGATCGGCCGCGAAGGCACCTACCTCCGCCTCGCCCATCACCCCGCCCTGCGCGCGCAGCGTCAGCGCGCTCTGCGGTGACAGCGTCCGCTCCGGCTCCACGGCGGCCAGGTAGCGCTTGGCCGGCACGTGCAGGCGTACCAGCCGGGCCACCCGCGCGCCCAGCAGCGGGCGGAGCGCCGCCGCCGCGTGATCGGCGTGCCCCGCGTCGTCCCCGGGGAACAGCAGATGGCCCAGATCGTGCACCAGGCCCGCCACCTGCAACTCCTTGTCGAAGGGGTGCGAGCGGCGCAGCAGCGCCGCCGTCTGGAGCCCGTGGTCGTGCAGGTCGACCGGATCGCCGCTGCGGTCGGGCGTGTCCCACGCCCCGCGGCAGGCGAACAGCACGTCCATCAGCTCCCCGACGCTCCCGATCACTCGCGGCCCCCCGGACTCCGACACGCCCCGCCCCCTCCGTCGCACCCGCGTACGGGCCCGAGCAGACCATTGCCTGGCGACACTCCGGCCCACGACTTCCTGAACTCGCGGCGAAAACTCGCGGGCGGAGTGGATTTTGCCTTTCCATCGAGCGGGGGTCCGCTCATATGTGTACTCTGAGGGACACGGACGGCCCCACCAGGGCCACACTCCGTATCGAGAACCATGGCGCCACCGCGTCCGGAAAACCTTTTATCCCTGCCCGGGAGCGGTCCGCCCCCGGGTTACGCGACACAAAAGGAGTGCGCGGTGACAGCAGAACTGACGAAGACCGACCAGGCGCTGAAGGAACGTACGGGGCCGAAGAAGACCAGCCGCCCCGACAAGCTCGGCAACCTGGAGGTCTGGGCCCGGTCCGCGCCGATCCGGCTCGCCGGTTACGAGGACGACCTCGCGGAGCCGCACATCCTGCCGGGCATCGACTGACCGTCGGACGACACCGAGCCCCCGCGCCGAACCGGCGGCGGGGGCTCGCTGGTTCCCGTCACCCGTACGCCATGAGCGTCATCGCTGTCGGCGATCAAGGCTTTCGCCGCCCGGTCGTCACGGGCAGGCTCACCCGCATGAGACTGCTGATGCTGGGTGGCACCGAATTCGTCGGACGCGCGATCACCGAAGACGCCCTGGACCGGGGGTGGGATGTGACCGTCTTCCACCGCGGCCACCACGCGCCCCCGCCCGGCGCCACCGCCCTGCACGGGGACCGAGGGGCGCCCGGCGGCCTGGACGCCCTCGCCGAGGGGCAGTGGGACCTCGTCGTCGACACCTGGGGAGGCGCCCCCACCGCCGTGCGCGACACCGCCCGGCTGCTCCGCGACCGCGTCGGCCGGTACGCGTACATCTCCAGCCGCTCCGTGTACGCCTACCCCGCCCCGGCCGGGCTCGCCGAGGACGGCCCGCTGGTCGAGGGCTCCCCGGACGCCGGGGCCGTCGCCTACGCCGAGGACAAGCGAGGCGCCGAACTCGCGGCCCTGGACGTCTTCGGCGACCGCGCCCTGCTGGTCCGCGCCGGCCTCGTCATCGGCCCGTACGAGAACGTCGGCCGGCTGCCCTGGTGGCTGAACCGCACCGCCCGGGGCGGCCGCGTGCCCGCCCCCGGGCCGCGCGAGCTGCCGCTCCAGTACATCGACGTACGCGACCTCGCACGCTGGACCCTGGACGGCGCCGAGGCCGGGCTCGGCGGCGCGTACAACCTGGCCTCCCCGGTCGGGCACGCCACCCTGGGAGGGCTCCTCTACGCCTGCTCGGCCGTCACCGCGAGCGGTGCGGAGCTCCACTGGATCGACGCGGCCCGGATCGAGGAGGCCGGTGTGGCGCCGTGGACCGAGCTGCCGATCTGGCTCCCCGAGGGCGAGACGCACGACTTCATGTACGGCGGTGACGTGACCAAGGCCCTGGCCGCAGGCCTGAAGTGCCGGCCCGTGGAGGAGACCGTGGCCGACACCTGGGCCTGGCTCCAGGAGCTCGGCGGGACCGCCCCGCAGCGCCCCGACCGGCCCGCGCCGGGCCTGTCCCCACAACAGGAGGCGGCCCTACTCGCGCTCTGACGGCGCCGGCCGCGCGAGCCGGGTCGCAGGCATGTACTCGCGCACCAGCCTGCGGTGCCACCACGCACCCGTCTCGCGCAGCTCCCGCCAGGTGGTGAAGCGGTAGCGGTACAGCCGGGCCCTGATGTAGAGGGGCGGGGCGTCCGGGAAGGGGTTGTGGCGGATCAGCCGCAGCGTGTCCCGGTCGCCCGCCAGCAGCCGCTCCACGAAGGGCCCGAACCAGTCCCGCGCATAGCCGGGGGACAGCGCCGCGAACCACATCAGCCAGTCCAGGCGCAGATGGTACGGGGCGAACTGGCGCGGAATGCTGCGGGGCTGACCCGGTTTGCCCTTGAAACCGTACTCCCGCCACGCACCGTCCTCCCGCGGCCGCGGGTCGGCGGTGCCCTCCACCACGATCTCCTCGCGGATCCGGCCCACCGTGCCGAACGCCCCGTAGGTGTTGACCAGGTGGAGGGAGTCGAAGGAGCGGTTCATCACCTGGCGGCGCGAGACCATGTTCGCCACCGGGCGCCGGCTCAGGAACAGCACCAGGGCGGTCACCGCGCACACGAGGACGACGAACCAGACCGGCGCCTGGCGGGAAGCCGCGGCCGGCGGCGGCCCGGCGAGGCCGGTGAAGTCGACCGCAGGCAGGGCGAGCGTGATCGTCAGCCAGTTCAGCCAGGCGAAATTGCCCGACAGCACCAGCCACAACTGCGTGGCCACGATGATCCCGGCCGCGTACGAAGCCACCGGCTGCGGAGTGAACAGCAGCACCGGAACGAGCAGTTGCGTCACGTGGTTGGCCGCGCACTCCACCCGGTGCAGCGGCCTCGGCAGGTGGTGGAAGAACCAGCTCAGCGGCCCCGGCATCGGCTGGGTCTCGTGGTGGAAGTACAGGCAGGTGAGCTCCCGCCAGCAGGCGTCCCCGCGCATCTTGATCAGCCCCGCGCCGAACTCCACCCGGAAGACCACCCAGCGCAGCAGCCACAGCACCAGGACCGGCGGCCCGGTCCGCGCGTTGCCGAGGAAGACGGCGAGGAAGCCCGCCTCCAGCAGGAGCGACTCCCAGCCGAAGGAGTACCAGGTCTGCCCCACGTTCACGATCGACAGGTACAGCAGCCACAGCAGGGCCCACATCGCCATCGCCGCGGCCAGCGGCGCCGCGTCCCCCGCCCCCGCCGCGAGGGCCGCCGCCAGTGCGGCCCCGGTCCAGGCGCACGCGGCGAAGAAACGGTCCGAGTAGTGGAGTTGGAACAGGCTCGGGGCGTGACGGAACGGCGCGTACCGCACGTAGCGCGGCACGGGCAGCATGCCGTGCGCCCCGATCAGTGCCCGGAACTGCAGGGCGGCGCCGGCGAAGGCGACGAGGTAGACACCGGCCAGGGCCCGCTGGAAGACCAGCCGGCCCAGCCAGTATCCGGGCGCCGTGAACCAGTCCATCGCCTCCAGTATCGGGCCGGTCAGGCGCCCGCGGCCAGCTTGCGCAGGGCGCGGCCCAGCAACCGGGCGTAGCCCTTCTGCAGCACGGGGACGACCGGGCCCGCCAGGCGGGTGTACCAGACGCCCGGGCGGCTGAAGGCGGTGACCTCGAACCAGACCGCGCCGTCCGCGGCGAGCCGCACCAGGAAGGACTCCTCCCCGGCCTCGGGGTGCCCGGTGAGGGTTCCGTAGGCGAAGCCGGCCAGGTCGGGCTCGTCCGGCGTCCACAGCACCCGGCACGGCACGGTGATCCGCAGCGCCCCGAAACCGAGCCCGATGTCCACCCGGACGCCGGGCCGCGCGGTCTCCCCGTCGGCCCGCACGAGCGCGCCGGTGGCCCGGTGCATCGCGAAGGTGCGGACCGCGTCCCCGGCGGCCTCGAAGACGGCGCGGCCGTACCCGATCCGGGTCCGGTGGTGCAGGTGGTGGTAGGCGGCGGGCAGCGGGCGCCGCCGGGTCGCGCCGCGGTCGGGGTAGTTGAACTCGGTCCCTACCGGGGTGGGGCGCCCGGTGTTGATGAGGCGGGTCATGACAGGGTCTCCATTCGGTCGGCGGCCAGGCGGCGCCAGGCCAGCACCGAGCACAGGGCGAATCCGAGCGAGTTGCCGAGGCCGTGGGTCGCGGCCATCCAGGTCAAGGTCGGGTGCACGACCCCGTTGGCTTCGCCGAGCGCCCACCACAGGGCGAGCAGCATGGTGGCCACGAGCACCACGGCCGAGGTCGCGAGCAGCGCCCCTGTCGTACGGTCGCGGGCCCCGGGCCGGATCTCCCGCCAGGTCAGCAGGGCCACCGCCCACATGCCGCCGGTCAGCACCACCGCACCCACCAGCTCGGCCCAGTCGTCGATGAAGTAGCCGAGGAGCACGAGCAGGGTGCCCGCCGGGACGCTGTACGCCGCCCAGCGCGACAGCCCGCTCGCGGTCCGGGCCCCGGCGCTGCGGCACACCAGGCCGGCGACCAGCGCGGCCGTGAACCCGGCGAAGTGGAAGTGCGGCACGGTCAGCGCCAGGATGTCGAGGTCGAAGCCGAAGAGCCGGTAGCCGGCGCGCTCGGCGACCAGGGCGGTCCCGGCCACCGAAGGCGAGACCAGCGCGGTGAGCACCGCGACCTCGGGAGGGGCGAGCGGGTTCGCCGTGGCCCGGGTCCGCAGCAGCCGGGCCGGGGCCCGCGCCGCGAGGGCCAGGGTGGCCGCCGCGTACAGTACGGCGAGCGCGGTGGCGGCGGCCCCGCGCGGCAGCCAGAGGCACAGCGCCCCGGGGGCGGCGGCCAGCGGCCAGAGCCGGGCGGTCCGGCGCAGCCCGGCCGGATCGATCAGGCGCAGGCCGACGGGGACGACGTAGAGCATGCCCAGGGTGACGATCAGATTCACCAAGACCGTCACCGTGGACTCCCCTCCCGCACGAACGCATTGAACGCGTTCAACTCATGGTCGTGACCTTACGGGGTTCCTTGAACATGTTCAAGACGCCCGGGCGGCGCTCCGGTTGCGGTGATCGCGCGGATGCGGCAGACAAGAGGGAGCAACCGGGGCGAAAAGGGAGATCCCACGTGCATGCACCGACACCTCCGACACCTCGTCAGGCGCCGCGCCGTCACGCACCGGCCCGGGCAGCCCTCTTGACCGCCCTCGGGCTGTTCGCCGCGGCCTGCGGCGCCACCGGCGACGACGGGCAGACCAAGGGCCCGGCCGCCGAGACCCAGGAGCTCCACCTCCAGCCCGTGGCCGCGGCCGGCCCCGATCCCTTCACCCCCTCCTCCGCCACCCGCGAGTCGGCCCCCGTCCAGCCCCCGCTCCCCAACGCGACGGGCCAGGGAATCCGCACCGTCAACGCGGCCACCCCCGGCCTCTACGGCGGGACCCACCGCCTCGGCAGCTGCGACGTGGAACAGCAGGTCCGCGCCCTCACCGACGACGACGCCAAGGCCCGCGCCTTCGCCGAGGCCTCCAACGTCGAGCAGGGGAAGATCCCGGACTTCCTGCGCGGCCTGACCCCGGTGGTGCTGCGCGCCGACACCCGCGTCACCAACCACGGCTTCAGCGGGGGACGGGCGAACAGCTTCCAGTCCGTCCTCCAGGCCGGAACCGCCGTCCTCGTGGACGACCACGGGATGCCCCGGGTCCGCTGTGCCTGCGGGAACCCGCTGCTCGCCCCGCGCGCCGCCAAGGGCTCCCCGGCGCAGAAGGGGGACGCGTGGAGCGGCTTCCACCCCAACCAGGTCGTGGTGATCGAGCCGACCATCCAGGTCATCAACAACCTGGTCATCGTGAACGTCGCCAACAACACCTGGATCGAGCGCAAGAGCGGCGACGACGGCGCGCAGGACCGCACCCCCCGGGTACCACCCCCGTACGATCCCTCGGACGGCATCCCGAGCGGACCGCCCACCCCGCCCGGAACCACACCGGAGGGCCCGTGCCCGACCCCGGACAGCAACAGCCTGGCGCGGACCGCGCCGCCCGGCGCGAGTCCGGCTCCGGCACCCGCGCGGGCCGACTGCCCGCCGAACAGGCAGATCGCGCCGGACGCTCCGAACGTGCCGGACGCGCCGAATGTGCCGGACGCGCCGAATGTGCCGGACGCGCCGAATGTGCCGGACGCTCCGAACATGCCGAACATGCTGAACATGCCGAACATGCCGAACATGCCGAACATGCCGAACATGCCGAACGTGCCGGACGCTCCGAACGTGCCGAACACCCCCGATGTCCCGTCGGTTCCGAACACGCCCCCGGCACCGAACGCCCCCAGCGGCCCGGGGGTTCCCACCCCGCCGCAGCAGCCGCCCTCGGACGTCCCGGCGGACGTCCCCTCGGACCTGCCGCCCTCGTTCCCGGGCGAGTCGGGGGTGCCGCAGGAGCCCGGCGGCCCGACGGCCCGGCCGAGCGACCCGTACGACTCCTACGACCCGAACGGCCCGTACGTCGTCCCGGACCAGCAGCAGCCGCCCGCCTCGGACACCGGCCAGCACTTGGAGAGCGCCTGACCGGCCCGTGTGTCATGGTGGACCGGTGCCGACCGCCGTATCGCTGCCGGACGACTGGCCCGCGCACCCGGACCGGTCGCTCTCGCTGAACCGCATGGGCAGTTTCGACTGGGACCTGGTCACCGGGCTCATGCACATGGACGAGGCGGCCCTCGACGTCTTCGACACGGCCCCCGGAGAGTACGACGGCCGGCCCGGCTCCCTCGGCGCCCGCGTCCCGCCCGCGGAGGCGACCCGGCTCGACGCCCTCGTCTCCAGTGCGCTCAAGAGCGGCGTCGACAGCTACGGCGCGTACTTCCGCATCCGCTGCCACGACGGGCGGCTGCGCTGGACCCACACCCAGGGCCGCGTCATGCGCGGCCCCGACGGCCGCCCGTACCGCATCATCGGCATCGTCCGGGACGCCACCGAGGAACTCAGCCACTCGGCCGAGCGCCTGGGCCTCGACGAGGAGCGTCGCCGCCAGACCTCGGTGGTCGAGAGCACCACCGCCGCGCTCGCGCACGCCCGTACCGTCCAGGACGTCATCGACGCGCTCGGTGACGCCCACGGCCTGGAACGGCTCGGCTCGATGGGCATGGTGATGGGCCTGGTCGAGGCGGGGCGGATCCACCTCGTCGCCGAAGGCCCCGAAGGCAGCTTCGTCCCCGGCACGCGCTACACCCGCATCGACGAGGAGTACCCGATGAGCGAGGTCGTGCGCTCGCTCCAGCCGCGCTTCCTCGATTCCGCGGAGGAGTTCGCGACGGGCTACCCCTTGCTCTGGTCGAAGATCTCGGCCATGGACATCTCGGCGGCCGCCTATCTGCCGCTGATCGCCCAGGCCCGCCCGATCGGCGCCATCGGGCTGCTCTACCAGGACAAGGACGGCTTCACCCAGGAGGAGCGCAACCTGCTGGTCGCACTGGGCAGCAGCATCGCGCAGAGCCTGCAGCGGGCCATGCTCCTGGAGCAGGAGCACGACCTGGCGGAAGGCCTCCAGCAGGCGATGCTGCCCCGGAGGATCCCGTCCGTACAGGGCGGCGAGATCGCCGTACGCTACCGCTCGGCCCGGATGGGCCAGGACATCGGCGGCGACTGGTACGACGTCATCCCCCTGCCGGGCGGCCGGGTCGGTGCCGTCATCGGCGACGTCCAGGGCCACGACACGCACGCGGCGGCGGTGATGGGACAACTGCGGATCGTCCTGCGCGCCTACGCCGCCGAAGGGCACTCACCGGCCACCGTCATGGCGCGGGCCTCCGTCTTCCTGCACGAGCTGGACACCGACCGCTTCGCGACGTGCACCTACGTGGAGGCAGACCTGTCGACGGGAGTGCTCCAGCTCGTCCGGGCGGGCCACATCGACCCCTTGCTGCGCGCCCGCGACGGGGATTGCCGGCGGGTGCTGGTGGAAGGCGGCATGCCGCTCGGCCTCTCGGCCGAGTTCGGCCGCCTGGAGTATCCCGTGACCACGGTGGAGATGGACCAGGGAGAAACGCTCCTGCTGTGCACGGACGGCCTGGTGGAACAGCCCGGCGCCGACCTGGACGACGGGATCCGGCTGCTGACCGACCTGATCCGCAGCGGACCGGAGGACCTCCAGCGGCTCGCCGACCGCCTCTGCGAGGTCGTGGACGACAGCGGCGGGGACGACGACATGGCGCTCCTGCTGCTGCGCCGCCACGTGGAGGACGCCCCACGGGGCGGCGGCCGGCTCCAGCAGCACGTGGCACCGGGCGACCCCGAGGCCCTGGTCGCGGCCCGCCACATGATCGGGGCCGCGGTGCGCGCCTGGGGCGCGCGGGAACGGGCCGACGAGATCGAACTGGTCGCGGACGAGCTGATCGTGAACGCCCTCATGCACACCGACGGCCCGGCCATCGTGACCCTGCGCGTCCTGCCGGGCGCGCAGCGCCGGCTCCGCGTGGAGGTGGAGGACCGCTCCAGCGCCCTGCCCCGACGGCGCGAGGCGGGCGATTCGGGGGTGTCGGGGCGGGGCCTGATGCTGGTGGACCGGCTGGCGGACGTCTGGGGAGTGGAGTCCCGGGGCAGTGGCAAGTGCGTGTGGTGCGAGTTCGTGATGGGGTAGGAGAATGCCCGAGCTGCCGGAGGTCGAGGCCCTGAGGGAGTTCCTCGACGAGCACCTCACCGGGCGGGTGGTCGAGCGCGTCCTCCCGCTCGCCGTCAGCGTGCTCAAGACGTACGACCCGCCGCTCACCGCCCTGGAGGGACAGCCGGCCCGGTCCACCGCCCGGTACGGAAAGTTCCTGGCCCTGGCGATCGGCGACCTGTACCTCGTCACCCACCTGGCCCGGGCCGGGTGGCTGCGCTGGCAGGAGACCCTGCCGGCGCAGCCGCCCCGCCCCGGCAAGGGGCCGCTCGCGCTGCGCCTCGTACTGGAGGGCGGCGGCGGATTCGACCTCACCGAGGCGGGTACCCAAAAGCGCCTCGCCGTGTACGTGGTCCGCGACCCGCAGGAGGTCCCGGGGATCGCCCGCCTCGGGCCGGACCCGCTGGCCCCCGGCTTCGACCGAGCGGCGTTCGCGGCGCTGCTCGCCGGGGAGCGGCGGCAGATCAAGGGCGTGCTGCGCGACCAGGGCGTCATCGCCGGCATCGGCAACGCGTACAGCGATGAAATCCTTCACAAGGCCCGCGTCTCGCCCTTCAAACTCGCCGCCTCCTTCGACGAGGGACAGGTCACCCACCTGTACGAGGCCGTCCGGGACACCCTGCGCGAGGCCGTCGAGCGCTCGCACGGAGTGGCGGCCGGTCACCTCAAGGCCGAGAAGAAGAGCGGGCTGCGGGTGCACGGCAGGGCCGGTGAACCGTGTCCGGTGTGCGGGGACACGGTCCGCTCGGTGTCCTTCGCCGACTCCTCGCTCCAGTACTGCCCCACCTGCCAGACCGGCGGGAAGCCGCTCGCGGACCGTCGGCTCTCCAGGCTCCTCAAATAGCCGGGCCCTTGCGTAGACTCCGGCACCATGGCCGAGGAGCAGCAGCCGCCGCCCCGGCGGGAGACCGTCACCGGGGTACCCCGGGGCGCCCGTCGCAGGCCCCCCGCGCACACCCCGGCACGGTCCGAGATCTCGGAGCAGACCACCCTCGGCGCGACCTACGTACGGGCCCTCATGCGCAGCCAACTGCGGGCCGCGCTCGGCGCACTGGCCGCGCTCGCGCTGCTGGTCGGGACCCTGCCGCTGGTGTTCCTGCTGCCGGACACCGCGTCGGGTCCGCTGGTGTGGGTGGCGCTGGGCCTGCTGGTGTACCCGGTGCTGTGGCTCATCGCGCGCTGGTACGTGACCCGGGTCGAGCGCAACGAAGCCGATTTCACCGGCCTGGTGACCGACCCGGCGGAGGCCCCGGCGGGGCCGCGGCGTCGCGCGCACATCCGCTGACGTCTCAGAACAGGTGCATCGCCAAGTGTCCGAGCGGGAGCCCCAGTTGCCAGGCGGGGGTCCAGACGCGGGCGTTCTCGTCCAGTCCGGGCGGGGTGTCGGCGTGGCCGTGGCGGCCCGGGTCGAGGTTGGTGGCGAACAGTTCGGTGCGGTCCAGCCAGCGCCACGCGGCCCGCGCCAGTTCCAGGTCGGGGTCCTCGCCGCGGCCGCGCTCCCTGGCCTCCTCGCCCAGCGCCAGGAAGCGGGTGTGGACCCAGTCGCGCCAGGGGTGACCGTACGCCGTCAGCGAGAGCCACTCCTCGAGCTGGGAGACCACCCGGATCCCGGAGAGTTCGCCGGCCGCGTCGGAGAGGTAGATGGTCAGCGCGAGCGTGTCGCGGCCGGCACGGAACTCCAGGGTGCTGACCGGGATCAGCCGGCCCGTGCGCAGCAGTTCGTCGGCGATGTACTCCGCGTAGAGCCATGCCATGGGCACCGCGAGCCCGCCGTCACTGGTGCCGTTCATACCCTCGGGCTGCACCGTTCCACCTTCTCCCGCGCGTCGAGCATTCCCGCCGTCAGCCGAGAGCCTTCACCGAGCGGCTCGCGGAGCGGGGGATGTTTACTCAACTTGAACGGTCTGATGCTGATTTCGATGCGGTTCATGTCCGATTCGGATGCGTTCAGGTCGCTGGTTGCGTGATTCTCAGGCGCCGAGCCCGTACCCGTACCCCTGCAGCCCCTTCTTGAGGGCGCGCAGGGCGTAATACGTCCGGGACTTGACCGTTCCCGCCGGAATGCCCAGCTCCGCGGCGGCCTCGGCCACGGAACGGTCCTGGAAGTAGACCTGCATCAGCACCTCCCGGTGCTCCGGCCCCAGACACCCCACCGCCCGCCGTACGTCGATGGCCGTCACCGAGCCGGCCACCGCGTCCTCGGGGGCCGGTGCCTGCTCCAGCCCTTCCGGGTCCACCTCCAGCGGCCGCGACATCCGGGCCCGCCGGGCGTCGATCGCGAGCCGCCGGGCCACCGTGAACAGCCAGGGCCGCAGGGATTCGTGACTGCTCGCCAGCACCTCCGGGTGCTGCCAGACCCGTAACAGCGTCTCCTGTACGAGGTCCTCCGCGCGCTGCGCGTCCCCGGCGGCGAGGCCGAGCAGGAAACCGAACAGAGCCCGCCCGTGCTCGCGCTGGAGTTCGGCCAGCGTCTCGGGGTCCGTGCGGTCGAGGGTGGGGGAGAGGGGCACGAGGGGCTCCTTCCAGGGGGCCGTCCGGGTCCGATGGATCCACCCTGACCTGCACCGGGCCCGCCCGGGAACCGTCAGACCCGGGCGGTGCGCCCAAGCCCCCGGGTCTTCCGGTGGGCGGCCGCGCGGGGCGACGAACGGTCGAACGGCGCGGCGAACGGCCATTGGGGTGAGGCTGCGGCCGGAGGCGGGGCCGTCTCTTGACTTGAGACCTCTATTTCTATGGATTGCAGGTGATCGGATAGTCCTACTTAAAGAGAGCCGGGACAGATGACCACGACGCCGACCACGACGCCGACCACGCTTCCGACCGCGCCGCGCACCCGCCACGCCCTCGCCCTGCTGTCCGCCGTCCTGCTGTCGGCGGTCGCCGCCTGCTCCGCGGGCGGTCAGTCCGCACCGACCCGCCTCGGGAGCCCCGCCGGGCTTCCCGCCGCTCCCGCCGGCCGGGGATTCACCCTGGTCGCGAGCGGGGACGTACTGCCGCACGACTCCATCATCAAGCGGGCGTCAGCCGACGCGGAAGGCTCCGGATACGACTTCCGGCCGATGTTCCGGAGCGTCAAACCCATGGTCTCGGCCGCGGACCTGGCCATCTGTCACATGGAGACCGTCTACGGCGAGGACGGCGGGCCCTTCACCGGCTACCCGGCCTTCCAGTCCCCGCCCGAGGTCGCCGACGCACTGAAGGACGCCGGCTACGACGGCTGCTCCACCGCCTCGAACCACACCCTGGACGACGGAGCCGACGGCCTGAAGCGCACCCTCGACAAGTTCGACAAGACCGGCCTCAAGCACGCCGGTTCCGCGCGCACGGCGGCCGAGGCGGCCACGCCCACGATGTACACGGCGGGCTCCGCCAAGGTCGCGCACCTCGCCTACACCTACGACACCAACGGCTACCCGCTCCCGGACGGTCAGCCGTGGGCCGTCAACCTGATGGAGCAGGACAAGATCGTCGCCGACGCCCGGGCCGCCCGGAAGGCGGGCGCGGACGTGGTCCTGGTCAGCCTCCACTGGGGCACCGAATGGCAGACCGAGCCGGACGAGAGGCAGCTCTCGCTCGGCAAGGCGCTGACCGCCTCGCAGACCGGCGGGCGCCCGGACATCGACATGATCCTGGGCACCCACGCGCACATCCCGCAGGCCTACCAGAAGGTCAACGGGACGTGGATCGTCTACGGCATGGGCGACCAGGTCGCGGGCGAGATGTTCAACTATTCCGGCGCGCGGGACATGCGCGGCAACTACGGTTCGATCGGCCGCTTCACCTTCGCCCCGCCGGCCGCCGCAGGGCAACGCTGGCAGGTCACCAAGGCCGAGTTCACGCCCCAGATGATGGACCTGTCCACGGGCCGGATCGTCCACCTCCCCGCCGCCCTCGCCAATGACCCCGGCCGGGACGACTACCAGGAGGCCCAGGACACCGTCAGCGAGGCCGTCCTCGGCCGCGGCGCGGCCAAGGACGGGCTGACCATGGCCAGGTAGCGCACGCACCCACTGGTCGGTCGGCCGGCCGGCCGGTCCCGGGCGCGGCCGCTACGGAACGACCGTGACCGGCCAGCGGCCCGCCTTCACCAGGCGGACCGCCACCGAACCCACGATGCGGTGGCCGGCCTGCTCCGAGGCGCCGACCACCACCGCGTCCGCCGTCAGCTCCTGCGCCGCGCTCACCAGGCCGGCGTACGGGTCGCCGCGGAAGGTGTGGAACTGCCAGCGCACGTCGTAGATGCCCTTGAGGCGCTCGGCCGCCTCCCGGATCTCCGCCACCAGCCCCTCGGCGATCTCCCCGGTCGTGTCGGCGACCGGCGCGCCCAGCGAGGCCCCGGCCGGCATCACCGGCTGTACGTACACCAGCGCCAGCAGCGCGTTCTGGCGCCGGGCCAGCCCCGCCGCGTAGGCCGCGGCGCGGAGCGAGGACTGCGACCCGTCGACCCCCGCGAGGATCACCTTCGGGCCGTCCGTACCGCGTTCGAATCCCGTGTTCACTTGCTCTGTCACCCTTCCGAGGCTATCCGGCTCGGCGCGCGGAGCGGCGCGGGCCTCCCTACAGTGCGAACCATGAGTGCCACGGTGGAGGAGACGCGCGGGACCCGGAACCGCTTCCTGAACCGGGTGCCGGACGCCTTCGGGGCGTTCTTCGGAACGCTCGGTCTGCTGTGCGCCCTGCTGTCGCTCTCCCCGACGCTGCGGCGGCTGCTGAGGCACATCGTCCGCTTCCTCGACGAGATCGTCGTACCGGTCAGCGCGAACCTCGCCTACGCCGTCTTCCTCTTCCTGCTCGCCGCGGCCCTCGGCACCCGCAAGAAGGTCGCCTGGTGGATCGTCGTCACCTATCTGGCCCTGTTGGTCCTGGTCGACGTCCTGACCATGGCCGTGGGGGACTACTGGATCGGCATCCCCTCCATGGCGCTGGCCGTCGCCGCCCTCGCGCTGCTCGTCGCCGCCCGCGAGGAGTTCTACGCCGCCTCCCGCCCCGGCGCGCTGTGGCGGGCGATGACGGTGCTCGGGCTGGGCCTGCTCGCTGCCGTGCTCGTCGGCTGGGGACTCGTCGCACTCTTCCCCGGCACCCTCCCCAAGGGCCAATGGCTGGACTGGGCCGCCAAGCAGGTCTTTGGCGGCCTCTTCTCCGCCCGCCAGTTCGACGGCCGCCCGCCCCGCCCGCTCTACTTCCTGCTCGGCCTCTTCGGCGCCCTCGCCCTGCTGAACGCCGCCTCCGCCCTGTTCCGGTCCCAGCGGCTCACCGCCGCCCTGCACGGGGACGAGGAGCCCCGCATCCGCGCCCTCCTCGGCGCCTACGGGCGGGGCGACTCCCTCGGCTACTTCGCCACCCGGCGTGACAAGGCCGTCGTCTTCGCGCCCAACGGCAAGGGCGCCGTCACCTACCGCGTCGAAGCCGGCGTCTGCCTCGCCAGCGGCGACCCCGTCGGCGACCCCGCCGCCTGGACTCCCGCCATCAACGCCTGGCTCGCCGTCGCCCGCCGCTACGGCTGGCAGCCCGCCGTCATGGGCGCCTCCGAGGTAGGTGCGACCGCGTACGCCCGATCCGGCCTCAGCGCACTCCAGCTCGGCGACGAGGCCATCCTGCAGGTGGCCCACTTCGACCTCGACGGCCGCGACATGCGCGTCACCCGCCAGGCCGTCAACCGGGTCCAGCGCACCGGCGCCACCACCGTGATCCGCCGCCACTCCGCCCTCACCGAGGAGGAGATGCGGCTCATCGTCGAGCGGGCCGACACATGGCGCGACACCGAGACCGAGCGCGGCTTCTCCATGGCCCTGGACCGGCTCGGAGACCCCGGCGACGGCGACTGCCTGCTCGTCGAGGCCTTCGACCACGAGGGCGAACTCATCGCCCTGCTCTCCTTCGTGCCCTGGGGCAAGGACGGCATCTCACTCGACCTGATGCGCCGCGACCGCTCCGCCCCCAACGGGGTCATGGAGTTCATGGTCGCCCAGCTCTGCGCCGCCGCCCCGAGCCTGGGCGTGCGCCGGATCTCCCTCAACTTCGCCGTCTTCCGCTCCGCCTTCGAAGAGGGCGGCCGGATCGGCGCCGGACCCGTCCTCAAGCTGTGGCGCAAGCTGCTGCTCTTCTTCTCCCGCTGGTGGCAGCTGGAGGCGCTGTACCGCTCGAACGTCAAGTACGGCCCCGAGTGGTACCCGCGGTTCCTCTGCTACCAGGACGCCGGCTCGCTCGCCCGGGTCAGCCTCGCCTCCGGCATCGCCGAGGGGTTCGTCTCCGTACCGAGCCTGCGCAAGCTGTGGGGCAACGGGCACCCCAAGGGCCTTACCGCCCCCGCCAACACCGCGGGCCTGCCCTCCATCGACTCGCTCGGTCTGGAACTCGTGGGAGAGGAGGGCGCGGCCGCCCGGGGCGAGCGGCTGCCCGAACAGGTCCGCGTCCGGCACGACAAGCTGGAGCGGATCCGGGCCGGCGGCACCGACCCGTACCCCGTCGGCATCCGCCCGCGCACCCACACGGTCGCGCAGCTCAAGGCCGCCCACCCCGGGTACCCGGCCGGCTCGCGGACCGGCGAACAGGTCACCGTCGCCGGGCGCGTGATGGTCGTGCGCGACCTCGGCGGCGTGGTCTTCGCCGTGCTCCGCGACTGGTCCGGGGACATACAGCTGATGTTCACACGGGACGAGGCGGGTGCCGGCGTACTGGACTCCTTCACCACCCAGGTCGACTTCGGCGACCACGTCGCGGCGAGCGGCGAGATCGGCGCCGCCAAGAGCGGCGAGCTGTCCGTCGTGGTCGACTCCTGGCAGCTCACCGGCAAGTGCCTGCGCCCGCTGCCCGACAAGCGCAAGGGTCTCGCCGACCCGGAAGCCCGGGTCCGGCGCCGCTATCTCGACCTGGTCGCCAGCCCCGAGGCGCGCGACGTCGTACGGGCCCGCTCCAGCGCGGTGCAGGCGCTGCGCCAGGGGCTGCTGGACCGCGGCTACCTGGAGGTCGAGACCCCGATGCTCCAGCAGATCCACGGCGGCGCCAACGCCCGGCCGTTCCGCACCCACATCAACGCCTACGACCTCGACCTGTACCTGCGCATCGCACCCGAGCTGTATCTCAAACGGCTGTGCGTGGGCGGCATGGAGAAGGTCTTCGAGATGGGCCGGACCTTCCGCAACGAAGGCGTCTCCTACAAGCACAACCCCGAGTTCACGATGCTGGAGGCCTACCAGGCCTTCGCCGACTACGACGTCATGCTCGACCTCACGCGCGAGCTGATCCAGGGCGCCGCCACCGCCGCCTTCGGCTCGCCCGTCGCCCACAAGGCGGGCCCGGACGGCAAGCTCGTCGTGCACGACATCTCCGGGGCGTGGCCGGTCAAGACGATGTACGGGGCCATCAGCGAGGCGCTGGGCGAGGAAGTCGACGCGGACACCGGGGAACACGTGCTGCGGCGGCTGTGCGACCGGGCGAAGGTGCCGCACACCCCCGAGAACACGCGGGGCGACGTGGTGCTGGAGATGTACGAGCGGCTGGTGGAAGAGAAGACCAAGCTGCCCACCTTCTACAAGGACTTCCCGACCGACGTCTCGCCGCTCACCCGGCAGCACCGCAAGGACCCGCGGCTCGCCGAGCGCTGGGACCTGGTGGCCTTCGGAACCGAACTGGGCACCGCCTACTCCGAGCTGACCGACCCCGTCGAGCAGCGGCGCCGGCTCACGGCCCAGTCGCTGCTGGCGGCGGGCGGCGACCCGGAGGCGATGGAACTCGACAACGACTTCCTGGACGCGCTGGAGTACGCGATGCCGCCGACCGGCGGCCTGGGCATCGGCGTGGACCGGCTGGTCATGTTCCTCACGGGTCTGACGATCCGCGAGACGCTTCCGTTCCCCCTGGTGCGGCGCGGCTGATCGGGTGAGGGGGAGGGGGAGGGTTCGCGCCTCTCGACATCTTCGGGGATGTCGTTGATACGTAGTAGTAATGAAAAATGACGAGCCGACAGTAGGGCGACGCGTGCTCCTGCGCTCCGCCGTCTTCCTCGGAGTCGCTGCCGCCGCCGGTCTGATCACCACCGGCAACGAGGGCGGCGCGCCCGGCCCGGCCGCCGGACGGGGCATCGGAGCGGGCCCCGGACCGGGGCATGGCCCCGGGGCTGCGGGCGCTCCCGCCGCCGGCGCGCCCGGGCTGCGCGCCCCGGCACTGTCCGAGAAGTCCTACCGGCTGCGGCCGATGACCGCCGACGCCCCCATCCGGCCGCCCGCGGCGAAGCCCGTCGTACGGACCAGGCCGATCCTGGAACTCCCCGCCACCACCGCCTCGGCGAGCGACATGGTGCTCACCTTCGACGACGGCCCCGACCCCCGCTACACCCCCGGGATCCTCGACACCCTCGCCCGGTACGGCGTACGCGCGATGTTCTTCGTCTGCGGGGAGATGGCGGACGAGAACCGCGACCTGCTGCGCCGGATGACCGCCGAGGGCCACGTCATCGGCAACCACACCTGGACCCACCCGCTCATCCCCCAGCTCAGCCGGCCCGCCCTCGCCTCCGAGATCGGTCGCACGAGCGAGGTCGTACAGCAGAGCGTGGGGGAGGCGCCGCAGTGGTTCCGGGCGCCGTACGGAGCGTGGAACCGCGCCGCCTTCGAGATCGGGGCCGAGCTGGGCATGGAGCCGCTCGCCTGGACCGTGGACAGCCTGGACTGGACGGAACCGGGCACGACCGCGATCGTCTCGCGCATCCTCAAGGGCGCGGCCCCCGGCGTGGTCGTGCTGTCCCACGACGCGGGCGGCAACCGCTCGCAGAGCGTCCAGGCGCTCTCCTCGTACCTGCCCCAACTGCTCGCCCGGGGCTACCGCATGACGCTGCCGGTGCTGCCGCCGCGCTGAGGATGCGAGCCCCCGGCGCGGCGGCGCTGCGGCCCGGCGGGAAGGCCGCCGGTCAGCGGGTCGCCACCATCCGGGCGAAGACGACGACGTTGCCGTCATAGCCCTTGGCCTTCGAATAGCCGCCGCCGCAGGTGATCACCCGGAGTTCCGGCTGGCCGGTGTCCCCGTACACCCGGGCTCCGGGGAACGCGTTCTTGGCGAAGACCTCCACGCCGTACACCTCGAACACCGCCGTGCGTCCGTCGTACCGCTCCACCTCGATGTGGTTGCCCTTCTGTACCGAGCCCAGGCCGTAGAAGACCGCCGGGCCCTGCGCGTTGTCCACGTGGCCCACCAGCACCGCCGAGCCCGACTGGCCCGGCGAGATGCCGTTGAGGTACCAGCCGGCCAGATTCGGATCCTGCGGCGGCGGTGCGTCGACGTAGCCCTGCGCGTCCAGTCCGACCGTCATCACCGGTGCGTCGACCTTGATCGCCGGGATCCGGATGCGCTGCACCGACGAGTGCTCCAGCACTTCCAGGCCCTGCGGTGGTGCGGGTGGCGGCTCCGTCGCCTGCTGATCCGGCTGTACGGCCACCGCCGCCGCGGCGGCCGGCTGTGGCGGGCCGTCCTCGACATTGGCCCCGTTCCGCATCATGGCGAGGCCGGTGAGCATGACCAGCGCGATGGCTCCCCAGGGGGATCGCCTTCTCGATGGCCTCTCACTCTCGTCCTCGGTCATGGCTCTCCCTTCCCGACGCGGGGGTCCCGACCCGCGTTCTTGTCCCACCCCATGTACGCCCTACTTCACGCACGCTAAGGGTGCGCGCGCGGGACGGCGATCGGTGAAGGGCGAACGGGTGGTGGGGCCGGAAGGGGTGCGCCCATCCAGGTAATCGTCACATAAATGCCTGACAGGTCGTGACCTGCGGATCCGTCAGCGGACCCGTCCGCTCCTCGGCGTGTCGCTCAACCGGGCGGCCCAAAGGCGGAAATGCGCTGGTTGCGAGACGCCGTGAGGGTTCGTCATGGGAGGCGTTCTCGTCGATCTGCCCGGGCCACCGCTCCGGGGCGCTTTCCGCTGGAGGTTCCACCATGCGTGTTCTCCGCGCTCTGACAGTGACCGCGGCCGCCTGCGCCGCGATCGGCCTCAGTGTCCCGTTCGCCGCCGCGAACCCAGTCGGGGGTCCGCCATCGGGCGGAAACGGCGGGCCCAGCAATGTCACGGTCAACCCGTACTCCGTGCACCAGGGCTCCTCGATGCAGGTCAGCGCCGCCGGCTGCGGCCACGGCGGCACGGTCTGGTCGAACGGCAACTTTCCCCAGACGAACCTGTCGGCCGGCTCCATCGGGTTCGCGACCGTCCGGATCTTCAACCACGCCTCGCCCGGCAACCACACGCTGTCGGTCAAGTGCCACGACAACAGCCTGGTCGCCACGCACCGGTTCACGATCCTGCCGGGCAACGGCGCACAAGGCGGTATCGGCGGCTCCTTCGGCCCGTCCGCCACCGAGACCGCCATCGGCGCGAGCCTCGTCGGGGCGGCGGCGCTGGGCGCCGGCGCCCACGTGATGCGCCGTCGCCGTCCGATCCGCGGCCGGGCCTGATCGGCCGACCTCCCCGGTCGGCCCGGAAAACCGCCGGTCGCCCCCAGTCCTGGCCAGGACTCGGGGCGACCGGCGGTTGCGGGGCGCGGTGCGCGGTGCGTCAGTGGCTGCGGCGGGCGCCCCGCCTGCGCAGGGCGTACGCGGTGCCGCCCGCGGCGGCGAGGACGAGCCCGGCGCCCGCGCCGAGCTCGACGGAATCCAGTCCGGCCACGCTGCCGCCGAGCCCGCCGCGGACGCCCAGGGTGGCGCCGCGCGAGGACGCGGTGCCGGTGGCGGTTCCGTTGCTCCTGCCGGTGCCGGTGCCGGTGCCGGTGCCGGTGCCGGTGCCGTTGCTCCTGCCGGTTCCGGTTCCGGTTCCGGTGCCGTTGCTAGTGCCGGTACCGGTACCGGTGCTCGTGCTGGTACGGGGCCCCGCGGTGGAGCTCGTCGTGGGCCTGCTGGTGGCGCCCGCGATCGTGAGGTCGGCTGAGCCGGTCTCCCCGTTGCAGGTGAAGGAGACGGAGTACTGGGCTCCGCGCCGGGCGTCCCGGTCCACCGTGACCCGTACGGTCTTGCCCCGCGCGATGTTCACGGTGTCGAAGACTCCGGAGGAGGCGGTGGCGAAGGCGGCGTTGCACCCGGTGACGGAGAGCACGGCCTGCCCGCCGGGGGCGACCGTCGAGGGGGTGATGGCGAAGCCGAACGAGGTGACGGGCTGCGGGGCCGCAGTCGCGGCGGGAGCCCCGAGGACGCCGACTGCGAGGGCGGCGCCCGCGGCGCCGGCGCTCATCAGGGCGGTGGCAGAGGTACGTATCGCACCCATGGTTGATTCTCCGGATCCCCGAGGAGCAGCCGCGGAACGGGTTTCCGCACGTGGGGGGACGTGCGCCTCGATGTCCGCCACGCTAGGCGCGGCCGCTGCGGGCCGCGATCAGGAACGGGCGAATGGGGCATGGCGCTGGGCCGAACCGGGGACAGGAGGCCCGCCCCCGGTTTGCCCGGGGCGTCAGTCGTCCAGTCCCAGATGCGGGAACTGGGCGAGGAACGGCTCGGCGGTCGCCGCGATGCCCCGCCCGAAGGGCGCGTCGAAGTCCCAGATGAGGAACAGCAGGAACGCGATCAGCGCACTGAACAGACCCGCCAGCAGCAGTTCCCGGAACGACCGGCGGATCTGCAGCGTGAAGATCAGCCCCACCGTCACCAGGGCCCCCACGATGAGCCCGAACCACACCACGCCCGGCATGGTGGCCCCGGCGCTCTGGCCGCGCGCGCTGCGCGCGTCGTCCACGACGGCCACCTGGTCCACCAGCGGCTGGTACGCCTGACCCTCGTGGTCGGTCTGCGGTTCGTAGTCCGTCACGTCGCGGCGGATGCGGTCCAGCAACTCCCCGCTGCGGTCCGTGAGATTGCCGTTGTCGGCCATCTGTTTCCACTCCGTGTCCACGACGTAGGAGACGTACGTGTCCACGTCGGACCGGATCTTCCCCCGCACGGCGGCCGGGTAGACCTCGGAGCGCACGCTGATCTCGTGCAGGGCCTGCGCCTCCTGGCGCACGTACTCCTGGGCGGCGCCGCGGCCCTCCCAGACGCCGGCGATCGCCAGGCCCAGGACGATCGCGTAGATCACCCCGATCATCATCGTCATGTACTCGATGACGTCCGGGGTCTCGCTCGGATCGTCGTCCTCGCCGATGCGGCGGTGGTTGACGAAGGTGATGGACAGCACCACGGCGCAGGCCGCGGCCATCGCGATGGTCAGGACGAGCCATTCCGACAAGACGACTCCCAATGCGTAACGGTCGGGCGGGTCTAGCGCGGGCGCAGCGCGATGATCGCGAGCACCGCGGGAGCCGCGGTCATCAGGGTGAAGGTCACCGGTGAGATGTGGTGCTCCACCGGCTTGCGGGTTGCCGCGTGGTACGTCGGCCGCGCCACCGGCTTCTTCGGCGCGGGCGCGGGCGCGGGTGGGGGCGGGGTCGGGGTCGGCGTGGGCGGCGGCGGGGCGGGTGCCCGCTGCACCGGGGGCGGTGGCGGAGCGGGCGCCGGCTTCGGCGGGGCCGGTTTGGGCGGCTTCGGCGCCGGTGGCGGCGTCGGCTCGGGCGGAGGGGCCGGCGGGGTGGGCGTCGGCTCGGGGGGCGGGGGGGTCGGCGTGGGCTTCGGCGGCGGTGGCGTCGGCGTCGGCGTCGGCTCGGGAGGGCACGGCGGCGGAGGTGGAGGAGGTGGCGGACAGTGCGGCCGCCCGTGATGGCCGCCTCCGTGGCCATGCCCTTCGTGGTCGCGGCCGTCGCCGTGATGTCCGCCACCTCGACGGCCTGCGGGCCCGTCTCCGCCGGTGGCCGAGAACGCCCGGACGGCAGCCGCGCCGTCATCGGCGTCGATCGTCGGGTAGGCGCTGCTATCGGCCACGGCCGGGGTGGCGGCAAGGGCCGCCCACAGCAGGACCGGGATTGCCAGCAGGCGCCTGGTTGAGGCTCTGTTCACCCGGGGAGCATGGGCCCGCACGCGCCGGTGCACGCCGTGGACGAGCGCGGTTCGCCTGAATGGGTGGAGTGGCGACCGGAGAGGTTTGAGCCACCGCGGGATGGTGTCCCCGCGGGCAGCGGCCAATTCTCAAAAGGTATTTGTCGGTTTCGATCATTCTTCGCGTCCGGGGCGGTACAGGCCTTTGGTGTGTGACGAAGAACGGATGGCCAATTTCCGCTTTTGCTCGCTCCGTTGGGCAATGATCAGTACATTCGGCTCGGACAGGAGTCCGACCTCGTCCGGACCACCGCAGGACTACGGCTTGGAGACCCCGATGGAGCGCCCCGCCTGGGCCCCGCCAGGCATCGACATATCGGTGCCGAGCGTGTCCCGCATCTACGATTACTACCTGGGCGGCTCCCACAATTTCGAGGTCGACCGCCAGGCCGCCCGCCGGGCCATGGAATTCATGCCGGGCCTGCCCAAGATCATGCAGGCGAACCGGGCATTCATGCGCCGGGCCGTCCGCCACGCGGTCGCCGAGGGCGTCACGCAGTTCCTCGACATCGGCTCCGGCATCCCCACCTTCGGCAATGTCCACGCGATCGCCCAGGCCGCCAGCCCCGAGGCCCGCGTGGTCTACGTCGACCACGACCCGGTGGCCGTCGCGCACAGTCAGGCCGTCCTGGCCGGCGAGGACCGCACCGCGGTCGTCGCCGCCGACCTGCGCAAGCCCCGGGACATCCTGGGCGCCCCGGAGGTTGCCCGGCTGCTCGACTTCGACCGGCCCGTGGCCCTGCTGTTGGTCGCCGTCCTGCACTTCCTGGAGGACGCGGACGATCCGTACGCCCTCGTCGCCGAGCTGCGCGACGCGCTGGCTCCGGGCAGCATGCTGGTGCTCACGCACGCCTCGTACGAGGGGATCCCCCTCTCCGAGGACGTGGCGGGCGGCGCCGTGGGCGTCTACCGGGACATCCGCAACCCGCTCGTCATGCGCAGCGGCGAGGAGATCAGCCGCTTCTTCGACGGCTTCGAACTGCTGGAACCGGGCGTCGTGGCCATGCCCAACTGGCGGCCCGACGGCCCCGAGGAGCCGCGGGTGGCCGACGTCCAGGAGGACCCGTACGCCTTCTCGGGCTTCGCCGGAGCGGGACGCAAGGCGTGAGACTCCCGGCACAGACGGCGGTCCCGGCCGCTCCCGCGGCGGCTGCCCCGGGGCCCCAGGGCGCGGCGGTCCCGGTGGCGGCCGAGGCCGCCGCGCACAGTGGTGGCCTCGAGGACCGGATCGGGCGGTTCGCGACCATCTGGGGGCGGGCGATCTTCCCCGTCACGGCGACCTCGCTCACCCGGGTCGAATTCGAGCAGCACCTCGTACCGCTCACCCGGACGCTCGTCGAGGCACTCCACGCCCGGCCCTTCGACGCCGGGGTCGCCCAGCGCGTCGGGGCCGAACTCGTCGCCGTGCACTGCACCGACCCCGAGGCGCTGGCCGGCACCCTCGGCGTCGTCGAGTCGTATCTGGTGCTCTACTGCGGCCCGGACGGCTCCGGCGTCGCCGGCACCGAGGAGTACCGTTCCCGCTGCGCCCGGCTCCAGCACGGGATCGCCGCCGGTTTCGCCCGCGCCCTGCGCGAGCGGACCCTCAAGGAGCAGGAGGCCATCGCCCGCTCCGCGCTGACCGCCCGCATCGACGCCCAACAGGCGCTGCACGCGAGCGAGGAGCGCTTCCGGGCGGTCTTCGAGGGCGCGGCCATCGGGATCGGCATCGCCGACCTGGAAGGCAACGTCCTCGAGGTCAACGACGCGCTGATGCAGATGTTCGGCGGCATGGACGGGCACGTCCGGGGCCGCAACGTCAGCGAGTGGGGCCACCCCGACGACCACCCGCACGTCTGGCGGATGTACGGGGAGCTCGTGCGCGGCGAGCGCGAGAGCTACCGGGTGGAGAAGCCGTACTACCGGCACGACGGGACCGTGCTGTGGACCAACCTGACGGTCTCGCTGCTGCGCGACACCGAGGGCGTGCCGCAGTACCAGCTGGCCCTGATGGAGGACACCACCGAGCGCCGGCTGCTGAACCTGCGCCTGCGCTACGAGGCCACCCACGACGCACTGACCGGGCTGCCCAACCGGACGCTCTTCTTCGAGCGGCTGGAAAAGGCCCTGAGCGGGGCCGGAGGCAGCCGCTTCGGCCTGTGCTACCTGGACCTCGACGGCTTCAAGGCGGTCAACGACAGTCTCGGCCACTCGGCGGGCGACCGGCTGCTGGTGGAGGTCGCGGACCGGCTCCAGAGCTGCGCGACCGGCCCCGGCGAGGTCGTCGCCCGGCTCGGCGGCGACGAGTTCGTGGCGCTGACCACCGGCTCCGACACCGAGGAGAAGGCCACCGAACTCGCGGTCCGCATCCTGTCCGCCCTGTCCGCGCCCATCCGGCTGGAGGGCCGGGAGCTGACGGTCCGGGGCAGCATCGGCATCGTCGAGGGACCGGCCCGCGAGCGCACCCCCGCCGAGGTCCTGCGCAGCGCGGACATCACCATGTACCGGGCCAAGGCGGCCGGCGGCAACCGCTTCGAATTCGCCGACGCGGAGGCCGACGCCCGCGCCATCACCCGGCACGGCCTGACCAACGCCCTCCCGGCGGCGCTGGAACGCGGCGAGTTCTTCATCGAGTACCAGCCCCTGGTGCACATGCACGACGGCAGCGTGCACGGTGCGGAGGCGCTGGTGCGCTGGTCCCACCCGCAGTACGGGGTGCTCGGCCCGGACCGCTTCATCCCGCTCGCGGAACGCACCGGGCTGATCGTGCCGCTCGGCCGCTGGGTGCTGGAGGAAGCCGTCCGCCAGGCCCGCAACTGGCAGCGCCAGCACGGCGGCTCGGCCCTGCGGATCAACGTCAACCTCTCGCCGACCCAGCTCCACCACCCCGGCCTGGTCGCCGACACGGTCGCGGTCCTGGAGAACTCGGGCCTGGCCCCCGGCGCCCTGTGCCTGGAGGTCACCGAGTCGGCCCTGATCGGCGCCGACGACGAACTCCTCGAACCGCTGCGCCGGCTCGCCGCCCTGGGCGTGGACATCGCGCTCGACGACTTCGGCACCGGCTACTCCAACCTGGCCAACCTGCGCCGCCTGCCGGTCAGCGTCCTGAAGCTGGACCGCTCCTTCACCCAGGGGATGCAGCAGCAGCCGGCCAACCCGGTCGACGTCAAGATCGTGGAGGGCATAGTCGCCCTGGCCCACAGTCTCGAACTCGCCGTCACGGTCGAGGGGGTGGAGACGGGCGCCCAGGCGGCCCAGCTCCGTGCCCTCGGCTGCGACACGGCCCAGGGCTGGTACTACGCCCGCCCCGGTTCCCCCGACCGCATCCACGCGCTGCTGCTGGCGGACGCCGTCCCCACCGCCTGACCGCCGGCCCGTCGCCCCCCGGCCGGCGCGCCCCCTGGCCGGCGCCCGCCCGGGGGAGAGGGCGACGGGGGCAGGGGCGACAACCGCCGGGTCAGTTCCGCCCGACCTCCGTCCCCCGCCCCGGCTCGCGCACCGCGGCCACGACCCGCTGGTGGCGCTCCGCGGTGTCGGCCAACAGCGCGGCCGCCGCGGGCAGCCGCTCCGCCTCGTACGCGTCGAGTACGCCGGCCCCCGCGGGCCCGGCGAGCGCGGCGGCCAGGCTTCGGCCGAGGGCGGTCGCGTCCAGGATCCCGGAGTTCATTCCGAGGCCGCCGGCTATCGGGTGGACGTGCGCCGCGTCCCCGGCGAGGAAGGCCCGGCCCTCGCGCATCCGGGCAGCCATCCGGACGTTGACCCGCCAGGTCGACATCCAGGTCGGGTCCGCCAGCCGGATCCCGGGCACCCGCGCATGCCGGTCGAAGAGCCGCTGGAAGCCCTCCAGTGAGGGCGGTAGCGGCTGCCCCTGCGCGTCCAGCTCCGGGGAGCCCTGGAGCTGGAAGGTCTCGGTCCGCGGCATCGGGCAGAGCATGATCCCCCCGCCGTCCGAGGTGAACCACTGGTGCCAGTGGTCCCGGCTCAGTCCTGCCGCCGTGACGTCCCCGAGCACCATCGTGTCCGCCTCCTCGGTGTGCCCCTCGAAGGGGATCCCAAGGAGCTGTCGGATCGTGCTGCGGCCGCCGTCGCATCCGGCCAGGTACCCGGCGTGGACGAGACGGCCGTCCGCCAGCCGCGCGCTGACCCCGTCGGCGTCCTGGCTGATTCCGGCGACCCCGGCCTCGTACTCGACCTGGACGCCGAGGTCGGCGAGCCGGGCACGGAGTACCTCCTCGACCTGCCACTGGCCTATGAGGAGGCCGTCGCCGGACGGTGAGTCCTTGATGTGCTCACCGTCGAAGTACTTGCGCAGGGCCAGCCCCCGGGTGCCGACGGCGGACATCGGCTCGGCGGCGCCGATCCGGTCGAAGACCTCCAGACTGCTCGGATTGAGGCCTTTGCCCCGGGACTCGCGGTGCGGTCCGGAGCGCCGGTCGAGGATGCGGACGGCGATGCCGCGCAGGGTCAGGTCGCAGGCCAGCGTGAGTCCGGTCGGGCCGGAGCCCACGATCAGTACGTCGGTCATCGGAGGTCCTCTCGTCGTCGTTGTCCCAAGGAAAGCGGCTCCGCGAAGAAAAAGCAACCCGGTCACAAAGATAACCTGGTCACTATTCTGTGGTACGGTGAAAGCATGGACACGGACACGGGGCGCACGGACAACACGGCGGGTCTGCGGGAGAGCAAGAAGCTCCGCACCCGTCGGCAACTGGCGGCCACGGCGCTGGAGCTCTTCCTGGAGCGGGGCTTCGACGCCGTCTCCGTCGCGGACGTCGCCGCCGCGGCGGAGGTCTCCAAGCCCACCCTGTTCCGGTACTTCCCGAGCAAGGAGGACCTGCTCCTGGACCGGTTCGCCGACCACCAGGACGAGGCCGCGCGCATCGTGCGCGACCGGCCCGCCGGTCAGAGCCCGGTCGCCGCCGTCCACGCGCACTTCCTCGCGGCCCTCGCCGAGCGGGACCCCATCACCGGGATCTGCGACCACCCCGACGTCCTGGCCTTCGAGGGGCTGCTCCACTCCACCGCGAGCCTGAAGTCCCGCCTGACCCACTACACCGACCGCGAGGTGGAGCTGCTCGCCGCCGTCCTCGAAGCGGAGTCCGCCCCGCCGCTGATAGCCCGTCTCGCCGCGCGCCAACTGGTCGACGCCCGCAGGCAGCTGGGCATGGAGAACTGGCGCCGCGTCGCATCGGGCCTGAGCGCGGACGAGGCCCTCCCGGCCGCCGTGGCCGACGCCGACCGCGCCTTCGGCATGCTGGCCGAAGGGCTCGACCGGACCCTGCAGGCGCTCCCGGCCTGATCAGCCCACCAGGATGCGCTTGAGCTCCCGAGCCGCGCGCGGGGGAGCCACGTCCGTGCGGTGGGCCAGGGCGATGGTGCGGCGCAGCGGGGAGCCCGCCAAGGGGGTGGCCCGCAGGCCGGGGCCGGCATGGTCCACCACCATCGCCGGCACCACCGCGACGCCGAGTCCCGCCCGCACGAAGCCCAGTACCGCGTCCATCTCGCCGCCCTCGACCGTGAACATCGGCTCGAACCCTTCCGCCCGGCAGGCGGCCACGGTGAGGTCCCGCAGGTCGTAGCCGTGGCGGAACATCACCATCGGCTCGTCCCGCAGCGCCGACACCGTCAGCGGACGGCCGCCCGCCGGGGGCGGGAGCGCCGCCGACGAGACCACCACCAGGTCCTCCGTCAGCAGTTCCACCGTGGTCAGCGCCGGCGCCGACGGTGGCAGCGGCAGGGCGATCAGCGCGAGGTCCAGGGCCCCGCGTGCGAGTTCCCGTACGAGATCCAGCGAACCGCTCTCCTCGATCAGCAGCTCGATCCCCGGGTGCGCGGCATGGAAGGCGCGCAGCACGCCCGGCAGCAGACCGGTGCACACGCTCGGCGTCGCACCCAGCCGGACCCGGCCGCGCCGCAGCTGCGCCAGTTCCTGCACTTCCAGCCGCGCCGTGTCCGCGTCCGCGAGGATCCGCCGGGCCAGCGGCAGCAGGGCCTCGCCCGCGTCGGTGAGCGCGATGTTGCCGCGCGCCCGGCTGAAGAGCTCCGCGCCCAGCTCCCGTTCGAGCGCCTTGATCTGCTGCGAGAGCGAGGGCTGGGCCACGTGCTCCCGCTCCGCGGCGCGCGTGAAGTGCCGGGTCTCGGCCACGGCCACGAAGTACACCAGCTGCTGGAACTGCATGGCCCCAGGTTAACCCCGCCATAGGCAATCCCTATCGAGATCAGCCTCATCATGTCTTGGACCTTTCGGGGCTCGGGTCCTTACCGTCGCTGGCATGGCTCTGGCACCGCGGACGGATCGACGGCCGTCCACCACGCGCACGCTCTGGGACTCCTCCGTCGGCAAGAAGTCCGTGATGGCCGTCTCCGGCCTGATCATGCTCGGGTATCTCGTCGTGCACATGCTCGGCAACCTGAAGATCTTCTTCGGTGCGGAGGAGTTCAACGGCTACGCCCACTGGCTGCGCACCCTCGGCGCGCCCTTCCTGCATCACGAATGGGCCCTGTGGATCGTGCGGGTGGTCCTGGTCGCCGCCGTCGTCGCCCACGCGGTGTGCGCCTGTCAGCTCAGCCGCCGCGACAACAAGGCCCGCCCGGTGAAGTACGCCCACAAGCGGCGCAGCGCGAGCTACGCGACGCGCACCATGCGCTGGGGCGGCATCATCCTCGCGCTCTTCATCGTGTGGCACCTGCTCGACCTCACCACGCTCACCGTCAACGAGCGTGCCTGGGCCGGCCACCCGTACGAGAACGTCCTCGCCACCTTCTCCACCTGGTACGGCAACACCATCTACCTCGTCGCCATGGCCGCCCTCGGCCTGCACGTCCGCCACGGCTTCTGGAGCGCCGCGCAGACCCTCGGCCAGGGCAGCGCCCGACGCGACCGGACGCTGAAGTTCCTGGCGAACGCCCTGGCCCTCGTCCTCTTCGCGGGCTTCGTCTCCGTACCCGTCGCCGTCATGACCGGAGTGGTGAGCTGACCATGAGCAGCACCTACACGAACTACACCACCGGCGAGCCCCTCGCCGACACCAAGGCCCCCGCGGGCCCGATCGCCGAGCGCTGGGACCGCCGCCGCTTCGAGGCCAAGCTCGTCAACCCGGCCAATCGCCGCAAGCACCGCATCATCGTCGTCGGCACCGGCCTGGCGGGCGGCGCCGCCGGCGCCACCCTCGCCGAACAGGGCTACCACGTCATCCAGTTCTGCTTCTCCGACTCCCCGCGCCGCGCCCACTCCATCGCCGCGCAGGGCGGGATCAACGCCGCCAAGAACTACCGCAACGACGGCGACTCCGTACACCGCCTCTTCTACGACACCGTCAAGGGCGGCGACTTCCGCGCCCGCGAGTCCAACGTCCACCGCCTCGCACAGATCTCCGTGGAGATCATCGACCAGTGCGTGGCCCAGGGCGTCCCCTTCGCCCGCGAGTACGGCGGCCTCCTCGACACCCGCTCCTTCGGCGGCGTCCAGGTCTCCCGCACCTTCTACGCCCGCGGCCAGACCGGCCAGCAGCTCCTCCTCGGCGCCTACCAGGCGCTCTCCCGACAGATCGCCGCCGGCAACGTGGAGATGCACGCCCGCACCGAGATGCTCGACCTGATCACCGTGGACGGGGTGGCCCGCGGCATCGTCGCCCGCGATCTCGTCACCGGCCGCGTCGACACCCACTACGCCGACGCCGTCGTCCTGGCGAGCGGCGGCTACGGCAACGTCTTCTACCTCTCCACCAATGCCATGAACTCCAACGCGACCGCCGTCTGGCGGGCGCACCGGCGCGGCGCCTACTTCGCCAACCCCTGCTTCACCCAGATCCACCCCACCTGCATCCCGCGCACCGGCGACCACCAGTCCAAGCTCACCCTGATGAGCGAGTCCCTGCGCAACGACGGCCGCATCTGGGTCCCCAAGGCCAAGGGCGACACCCGCGCCGCCGCCGACATCCCCGAGGCGGAGCGCGACTACTACCTGGAGCGGATCTACCCCTCCTTCGGCAACCTCGTGCCCCGCGACATCGCCTCCCGCGCCGCCAAGAACGTCTGCGACGAAGGCCGCGGCGTCGGCCCCGGCGGCCAGGGCGTCTACCTCGACTTCGCCGACGCCATCAGCCGCATGGGCAAGGACAAGGTCGCCGAGAAGTACGGCAACCTCTTCGAGATGTACGAGCGGATCACCGCGGAGAACCCGTACGAGGTCCCCATGCGGATCTACCCCGCCGTGCACTACACGATGGGCGGACTGTGGGTCGACTACGACCTCCAGACCACCGTCCCCGGACTCTTCGCCATCGGCGAGGCCAACTTCTCCGACCACGGAGCCAACCGCCTCGGCGCCTCCGCCCTGATGCAGGGCCTCGGCGACGGCTACTTCGTCCTCCCGTCCACCATCAACGACTACCTGGCGCGCCACCCGCACCAGGACGCCGTGGACGACACCCACCCCGAAGTGCGCGACGCCGTAGGGGAGACCCGGGAGCGGCTGGAGCGGCTGCTCGCCGTCGACGGGGACCGCACCCCCGACTCCTTCCACCGGGAGATCGGCGAACTCATGTGGGAGTACTGCGGGATGGCCCGCACCGAGGAGGGGCTGCGCAAGGCCCTCGAACGGATCCCCGAGATCCGGGAGGAGTTCTGGCGGCGCGTCAAGGTCCCCGGCACCGGTGAGGAGTTCAACCAGTCGCTGGAGAAGGCCAACCGCATCGTCGACTACCTCGAACTCGCCGAGCTGATGTGCCTCGACGCCCTCCACCGCGCCGAATCCTGCGGCGGCCACTTCCGCGAGGAGTCCCAGACCTCGGACGGCGAAGCCGCCCGCAGGGACGAGGAGTTCGGCTACGCGGCCGCCTGGGAATTCGGCGGCGCCGGCGCCGCCCCCGTCCTGCACAAGGAAGACCTCGTCTTCGAGTACGTCCACCCCACCCAGCGGAGCTACGCATGAAGCTCAACCTGCGCGTCTGGCGTCAGCAGAACGCCGACGCCCCCGGCGCCATGGTCTCGTACGAGGTCGACGGCATCTCGAAGGACATGTCCTTCCTGGAGATGCTCGACACCCTCAACGAGGACCTCATCCTGCGCGGCGAGGATCCGGTCGCCTTCGACCACGACTGCCGCGAGGGCATCTGCGGCGCGTGCAGCCTCGTCATCAACGGCGACGCCCACGGGCCGGAACGCACCACCACCTGCCAGCTCCACATGCGCTCCTTCGCCGACGGCGACACCCTCGACGTCGAGCCCTGGCGGGCGTCCGCGTTCCCCGTGGTCAAGGACCTCGTCGTGGACCGCGGCGCCTTCGACCGCATCATCCAGGCCGGCGGCTACATCACCGCACCGACCGGCTCCGCCCCCGAGGCGCACGCCACCGCCGTGCCCAAGGCCGACGCCGACCAGGCCTTCGAGCACGCCGAGTGCATCGGCTGCGGGGCCTGCGTGGCGGCCTGCCCCAACGGCTCGGCGATGCTCTTCACCTCGGCGAAGGTCAACCACCTGGGCGTGCTGCCGCAGGGGTCGCCGGAGCGGGAGACCCGGGTCCTGGACATGGTGGCGACCATGGACGCCGAGGGCTTCGGGGGCTGCACGCTGACAGGGGAGTGCGCCACGGCCTGTCCCAAGGGGATCCCCCTCCCGTCGATCGCCGCCATGAACAGGGAGTGGCTGCGGGCGGTCCGCAAAGGACCCCGCTGAACTGTGCGTTTCATAAGAATGAGGCCTGCTGGACAAGGTCTTCACCGCCGCGCGGCGGGCGACCCGCCGCATGGTGGAAGCGCTCGCGGGACGCACCTACCCGCGCATCCTGGCGCACGCCGGTGCGCGGTGGAGGGGGACCTGGTCACCGCGTACGTGTCCGCCGGCGGGACCGAGGAGGTGTCACCCGAGGTGCAGCAGCGCGCGCTCAAGGCCTTCCTGGAGGCCTACTTCCCCGTCGCCTTCCCGTACGAGGTCGCGAGCCTGCCCACCGGGCGGGATTCGGCATCCGCCGATCGGATGATCGGAGCGGCGCCCGTCGTGCCGTGAGCGGCCGCCCTCCCGGGCATGGGTGACAGTGTGCCCATGCCTCAAGCCCCCGCCGGGTCCGGACCGCGGCGCCGAACCGTGCTGGCCGCCGCCCTCGCCCCGCTCGCGGTGGCCGGCTGCGCCGAGGAGCACCCCCGCGGCCCGGCCTCCGGCCCCGGGGCGGTCAAGGACGCCCTGGTCATGGTGATCCGGCACGCCGAGAAGCCGTACGCCGGGGACACCGGCGAGGACGAAGAGGGCAACGAGGACCCCGGGTTCCTGGCCGGCCGGGGCTGGCGGCGGGCCCAGGAGCTGCACGTCCTCTTCCCGCCGGCCCGCGGCGCCGCGCTGCCGCGCCCCGGGGCCATCTTCGCGACCGGCGGCAAGGCCGGTGCGCCCGCCCGGTGCCGCCAGACCGTGGAGGCGCTGGGCACGGCGCTGCACACGCCGGTCCGCACCGAGTTCGCGCTCGGCGCCGAGCCCGCCCTCGGCCGGGCCGTGCTCACCGCTCGGATGCCCGTACTCGTGTGCTGGGAGCACACCGGCATCCCCCGCCTCATCGCGGCGCTGGGCGTGCACGGGGTCCTCGGGGTGCCCGCCACCTGGCCCGACCGCTACGACCTGGTGTGGATGTTCACCCGTCAACAAGGTGCGTGGAGCTTCCGGGAGGTGCCGCAGCACCTGCTGCCGGGCGACGCCTGAGCGGCGCCGCGGTACGGGCGTACGCTGAGAAGTGGACTCGGGGCAGGCAGTGTGCCGCGGAGGTAAATGATCATGGCTGGAATCGTGCACAAGGGTTTCGATTCCGCGGATGAGACGCGTCTGTTCGAGGACGGCAAGGGCAAGCTCGACCTGATCGACAGCGCCCACGGACCGGTGGGCCGGGCCGTGTTCGAGCCGGGCTGGCAGTGGTCGAAGCACATCAAGCCCATCGCCGGAACCGACAGCTGTCAGGCCGCCCACGTGGGATACATGGTCAGCGGCCGCATGCAGGTCGTCATGGACGACGGCGAAAGCGTCGAGATACAGCCCGGGGAATTCATCCAGATAGACCCCGGTCACGACGCCTGGGTCCTCGGCGACGAGCAGTGCGTGGTCCTCGACTGGCAGGGTTACGGGGACTTCGCCAAGCCCGCCTGAACCGCACCGAACCGCACCGAACCGCACTGAACCGCACCGGTCCGGGCGGCCGAGCTCCGGATGGCTCAATCCCGGGAGGCGACAGCCCGCGCCAGGTGGCCCGCCGTACGGCTGCCGGGGGCGCGGGCCACGTCGGCCGGAGTCCCCGTGGCCACCACGCGGCCGCCGTCCGCGCCGCCGCCCGGACCGAGGTCGACGACCCAGTCCGCGCCCGCCACCACCGCCATGTCGTGCTCCACGACCACCACCGAATGCCCGGCGTCCACCAGGCCGTGCAACTGCCGCAGCAGCACCAGTACATCGGCCGGATGCAGCCCGGCCGTCGGCTCGTCCAGCAGGTACAGGGTGTGGTCGCGGCGCAGCCGCTGGAGCTCGGCCGCCAGCTTGATCCGCTGCGCCTCGCCGCCCGACAGCTCGGTGGCCGGCTGGCCGAGCCGCAGGTACCCGAGCCCGATCTCCTCAAGCGCGCGCAGGCTGCGCGCCGCCGCCGGGACCTCCGCGAAGAAGACCGTCGCCGCCTCCACCGTCAGCCCGAGCACCTCGGCGATGTTCAGACCCGCGTAACGGACTTCCATGGTCTCGGAGTTGTACCGGGCACCCGCGCACTCGGGGCACGGGGCGTACGTACTGGGCAGGAAGAGCAGCTCCACCGACACGAAGCCCTCGCCCTGGCAGGTCTCGCAGCGGCCGCCCGGCACGTTGAAGGAGAAGCGCCCCGCCTTCCAGCCGCGCGCCTTCGCCTCTGGCGTCGCCGTGAAGAGTTTGCGCACCACGTCGAACAGCCCCGTGTACGTGGCCAGGTTGGAGCGCGGCGTACGGCCGATCGGCTTCTGGTCCACCTCCACCAGGCGCCGTACCGGGAATCCGGGGTCCGCCAGCCGCTCCGCGACCGTCTGCGCGAGCACCTGACCCACCAGCGTGGACTTGCCCGAACCCGACACCCCGGTCACCGCCGTGAACACGCCGAGCGGGAACTCGGCCGAGACGTCACGGAGGTTGTGGCGGTCGACGCCGCTCAGCCGCACGAACCCGGTCGCCGTCCGCGCCGGGCGCGGCGGGCCGGCCTCGGCCGAAGGCGCCCGCCCCGCGAACAGGTGGCGCGCCGTCGCGGACTCCTTGACGCCGGCCAGCGCCTCGGGCGGCCCGCTGTGCAGCACCCGACCGCCGTGTTCCCCGGCCAGCGGCCCGACGTCCACCAGCCAGTCGGCGTGCCGCACCACGTCCAGGTGGTGCTCCACGACGAACACCGTGTTCCCCGCCTCCTTGAGCCGGTCCAGTACGCCGAGCAGCGCCTCGGTGTCGGCCGGGTGCAGCCCCGCCGACGGCTCGTCGAGCACGTACACCACCCCGAACAGCCCCGACCGCAACTGTGTCGCCAGCCGCAGCCGCTGCAGCTCGCCCGCCGACAGGCTGGGCGCGGTGCGGTCCAGGCTCAGGTAGCCGAGCCCGAGCTCGGTGACGGGCGCGATCCGCGAGCGCAGGTCCTCGCCGAGCACCCGGGCGGCCTCACCGCCCCCGCCCCCGCCCCCGTCCCCGCTCCCGGACGCGCCCGCGCTCGCCAGCACCGCGTCCAGCGCGGTCAGCGGCAGCGCCGCCAGTTCCGCGATCGTGCGGCCGGCGAACGTCACGGACAAGGCCTCCGGGCGCAGCCGTCGTCCCCCGCACACCGGGCAGGGCGAATCGGTGAGGAACTTCTCGGCGCGGGCCCGCAGGGTGGCGCTCTTGCTGTCCGCGAACGTCCGCATCACATAGCGGTGGGCACTCATGTACGTGCCCTGGTACGGCCGTTGGATCCGGTCGGCCTCCCGCACCGGGTGGACCGTCACCACCGGCTGTTCCTCGGTGAACAGGATCCACTCCCGCTCCGCGGCGGGCAGCTTCCGCCAGGGCGCGTCCACGTCGTGACCGAGCGCCTCCAGAATGTCCCGCAGGTTCTTGCCCTGCCAGGCTCCGGGCCAGGCCGCGATGGCACCTTGACGGATCGACAGCTGCGGGTCGGGGACGAGGAGTTCCTCGCTCGTGCGGTGGATCCGGCCGAGCCCCTGACAGGAAGGGCAGGCGCCGGCCGCGGTGTTGGGGGAGAAGGCGTCCGAGTCCAGCCGTTCGGCACCCGGCGGGTAGGTGCCGGCCCGCGAGAACAGCATCCGCAGGGAGTTGGACAGCAGGGTCACCGTCCCGACCGAGGAGCGGGAGCCGGGAGACGAGCGCCGCTGCTCCAGTGAAATGGCGGGAGGCAGTCCGGTGATGGAGTCCACCTTCGGCGCGCCGACCTGGTGGATCAGCCGGCGGGCGTACGGTGCCACGGACTCGAAGTACCGGCGCTGGGCCTCGGCGTAGAGCGTCCCGAAGGCCAGCGAGCTCTTGCCGGAGCCCGAGACCCCGGTGAACACGGTCAGCGCATCGCGCGGGATGTCCACGTCGACCCCGCGCAGATTGTGCTCCCGGGCGCCGCGGACCCGTACGAACGGGTCGTGGGGCGCGGGACCCGAGGGGCCGGCGGGAACGATCGGGCCGGGGGGAACGGTCGGGTCGGCCGGAGCATCCTGCGTGGAGTCGTGCATTCGTCCCATTTTAGGGGGCACCGGCGTTCGAGGCCGCAGGGTCACGCTCCGGTGGCTCCGGTGGCTCCGGCGATGCGGGCGAGCCTCTCGTAGGAGTCCAGCAGGGCCGTACGGTCGTACGTCGAGGTGGTGACCAGGAGCTCGTCCGCTCCGGTGAGCTCCGCGACCTCGGCCAGCTGCTCCGCGACCTGCTCCTGCGTACCGTGGACGTGCCCGGCGAGGGCGCCCTCGTACAGCTCGCGCTCCTTGGGGGTCATGGCCAGGGCCTCGACCTCCTCGGCGGGGCGCAGCGGCGGGAAGCTGCCGTGGGTGCGGGAGTACGCGAGGGACCAGGCCTCGGGGACCAGGATCCGCCGGGCGGCCTCGGCGGTGGCGGCGACCGCGACCGACCCGGAGACGACCACGTACGGCTCCGCGCCCCGGGCGGAGGGCCGGAACTCCTTGCGGTAGCCCTCGATGATCTCCGCCACCCGGGCGCGCGTGCGCAGATCGCCCACCACCAGCGGCAGCCCGGCGCGCGCCGCGATCCCGGCGCCCTCGCCGGTGGCCAGCACGTAGGCGGGGATCCGCAGCCCCTCGGCGGGCCGGGCGTGGACCTCGGGATGCGCGCGCTGGGTGCCGTCGAGCCAGCCCAGCAGCTCGGCCACCTGCTCCTCGAACCGGTCGGCGTCCCCGGTGTCGCGGCCCAGGGCGCGCCGGATCCCACCGGTGAAGCCGACGGAGCGGCCGAGCCCCATGTCGATCCGGCCGGGGAACAGCGACTCCAGGACGCCGAACTGCTCCGCGACCACCAGCGGCTGGTGGTTGGGCAGCATCACCCCGCCGGTGCCGACGCGGATCCGCCGGGTCGCTCCGGCGACGGCGGCGGCCAGCACGGTCGGCGCGGAGCCCGCGACTCCGGGGACGCTGTGGTGCTCCGACACCCAGAAGCGGTGGTAGCCGAGCGCGTCCGCCCTGCGGGCCAGCTCCACGGTGTCCCGAAGGGCCTGCGGGGCGGGGTGGCCCTCGCGGGTGCGGGACCGGTCGAGTATCGAGAGTTTTCGCATCACACAGTGCTCAACGCCCGCCGGCCCCGGGGATTCCCCGTGTGCGGGCCGGGGCGCTGCCTACGCTGGGGCCCATGAGTGAGATCAACAACCGTCGGGCGCTGGCCGTCTTCGACATCGACAACACCCTGGCCGACACCGATCACCGCCAGCACTTCCTCGAGCGCCGGCCCCGGGACTGGGAGGGCTTCTTCGGGGCGGCCCCGGCCGATCCGCCGCTCGCGCGCGGGATCGCCCTGGCGGTGGAGAGCGCCGCGGACTGCGAGGTGGTGTACCTGACCGGCCGTCCGGAGCGGTGCCGCGCGGACACGGCCGAATGGCTGGCGCGGCACGGGCTGCCCGAGGGCAGGCTGTGGATGCGCGGGAACCAGGACCGGCGGCCGGCCCGGACCACGAAGCTGGAGGTGCTGAAGCGGATCTCCCGGGGGCGGGAGGTGCGGATGCTCGTGGACGACGACGAGCTGGTGTGCCAGGCGGCCCGTGCGGCCGGTTTCCGGGTGGTCCTGGCGGACTGGGCGGCGGACGCGCCGGAGCTGAAGACCGCCCAGGAGGGCGAGGGCCGCACCTGAGGCACCTGAGGCACCTGATGCACCAGACGTCGGACCCAGACGCCGGACGTAGGGCTGCGCCCGGGGCGCCACGAGGGAAGCCCCGGTCTCAGCCCGGCCCTGGCCGTTGCCGCGGTCCCGGCCCCGGGCTCGCCCCCGCCCCGCCCTGCCTCAGTTCTCGCCGTCGAGGCGGAATCCGACCTTCAGGCCGACCTGGTAGTGCGCGATCTCGCCGTTCTCGATGTGCCCGCGGATCTGGATCACCTCGAGCCAGTCAAGGTTGTGGAGCGTCTCGCCCGCGCGGGCGACGCCGTTGCGGATGGCTTGATCGATGCCCTCGTGGGAGGTGCCGACGATCTCGGTGACCCGGTACGTGTGATTGGACATGGAGGTCTCCCGACCCTGGGGGGCTTTTGCCTTGTTCCACGGTGCCCCAGTAAGTCCGGGTCCGCGAACTTTGGGTCGGCACTCACGAGCGAAAGGGGCTTGACCGCCCCATTGGTCTATGCCAATTTCAAGCCATCTGAGATCGAACCCCCAGAAGGTGGCCCTCGTGAAGATGCGCTTCATCGCCGTGTGCACCGCCCTCGCGGCCGCGGCCGCCCTCACCGGTTGCGGCCGGCTGGCCGGATCGGGCGGCGGACCGCAGAAGGTGACGCTCTGGCTGATGAAGGGCAGCGCGTCGCAGGACTTCATCGCCGGTTTCACCGCGTCGTTCGAGAAGGAACACCCCGGCGTCGACCTCGACGTGAAGATCCAGGAGTGGACGGGCATCGGCGACAAGGTCAACGCCGTGCTCGACGGGACGGCCAAGGAGGGCGCCGACGTCATCGAGGTCGGCAACACCCAGGTCGCCCAGTACGTCGAGACCGGCGGGCTCTCCGAGCTCACCCTGGAAGGACTGCGCAAGTGGGGCGGCAGGGACTGGCTCAAGGGCCTCGCCGACCCCGGCAGCGTCAACGGGGCCCAGTACGGCATCCCTTGGTACGCCGCCAACCGCGTGGTGATCTACAACAAGGAACTCTTCGCGAACGCGGGGATCAAGGCCACGCCCAAGAACCGCGCGGAGTGGATCCAGGCCACCCAGAAGCTCGACAAGGGCGGTCAGCAGGGCATCTACCTCGCGGGCCAGAACTGGTACGTCCTCGCCGGCTTCGTGTGGGACGAGGGCGGCGAACTGGCCGTCGAGACCGGCGGCCAGTGGGTCGGCACCCTCGACGACGAGAAGGCCCTGGCGGGCATGGAGTTCTACAAGCAGCTCCAGGCCCTCGGCGACGGCCCGACGGACGCCGACGAGGAGACGCCCCCGCAGTCCGAGGTGTTCGCGCGCGGCCGGGTCGCGCAGATCATCGCCCCGCCCGGCCAGGCCGCCGCGATCGAGGCCGCCAACCCGGAGCTCAAGGGCAAGCTCGGCTTCTTCCCGCTCCCGGGCAAGACCTCCGAGAAGGTCGGCTCCGTCTTCACCGGCGGCTCCGACCTGATCATCCCGGAGCGGACGGAGAGCCGGAAGAACGCCGTCGACCTGATCACGGCCCTGGTCAGCGAGCAGTGGCAGACCGAGCTCGCCCGCACGATGAGCTACGTACCGAACAAAACCACCCTCGCGCACGTCGTCGAGGGCAACGAGGGCGCCGCCGCCATGGCCCCCGGAGCCGCCCAGGGCCGGGCCACCCCGAAGTCCGCCCGCTGGGCCGAGGTCGAGGCCAAGAACCCGATCAAGCCGTTCATGACGGCCGTGCTCACCGGCCAGGACCCCAAGCAGGCCGCCACGGCGGCCTCGGACAGCATCAGCAAGGTCCTCAGCTCCGACCGCTGACCCGGCGCCGCCCCCGCCCTGCCGCCCCCGCCCTGCCGGCGCCGCCGATCCTCTGGTCAGGCAGGGCGTCCGCCGAGTTCAGCGTCCGCACATCCGAGGGCCGCGAAGCGGTCATGTCGAATCCAGCCAGTCACGGAAGAAGTAAAGGAGCCGGGCCGCGCACCCGCGGGCCCGGCACCCCGTGCCCGGATCAGGAGCCGTCATGACCATCGCCCCCCTGTCGCCGGCCGCAGAATCGCCCCTGCGGCCGGTTCAGGCCACCGTCACCGCCCCGGCACCCCGCTACGCCGTACGCCTCGCCCGCACCGAGGACGAGGTCCGCGCCGCCCAGCGGCTGCGCCACCAGGTCTTCGCCGGGGAACTCGGCGCCCGCCTCGACGGGCCCGAGCCCGGCCTCGACTCCGACGCCTTCGACGCCTACTGCGATCACCTCCTCGTCCTCGACGAGGAGACCGGGCAGGTCGTCGGCACCTACCGGATCCTGCCTCCCGAGCGCGCCGCCGTCGCCGGACGCCTCTACTCCGAGGGCGAGTTCGACCTCTCCGCCCTAGACCCGATCCGCTCCGACCTCGTCGAGGTCGGCCGCTCCTGCGTCCACCCCGACCACCGCAACGGCGCCGTCATCGCCCTGATCTGGGCCGGACTCGCCCGCTACATGGACCGCTCCGGCCACAACTGGCTCGCCGGCTGCTGCTCGATACCGCTCGCCGACGGCGGCGTCCTCGCAGCCGCCGCCCGCGAGAACGTCCTCACCCGCAGCCCCGCCCCCGCCGAGTACCGGGTCACCCCGCACCTGCCCTGGAACCCCGAGGGCATCGCCTTCCCCGACCGGATGGAGCTGCCCCCGCTGCTGCGCGGCTACCTGCGCCTGGGTGCCTGGGTCTGCGGCGAGCCCGCCCTCGACGCCGAGTTCGGCTGCGCCGACCTGTACGTCCTGCTCTCCCTGCGCCGCACCAACCCGCGCTACCTCAAGCACTTCCTCTCGCTCGTCCCGGGCGCATGAGCACCTGGCTGCCCACCTCACCCTGTACCCCCGGGGCCTGCGCGGGCCACGAGGGGCGCACGGCGAGCGTGCCGCGCGCGGTGCTCCGGCTCGGCGCCGCCGTCGCCCTGGTCTTGCTGGGAATCCTGGGCGCCCCGCCCGTCCGGCTGCTGCCCGAACGTCCCCGGCACGCCGTGGTGCGGGCCTGGGCCGCCGCGCTGCTGGGTGCCTTCGGGATACGGATCACCGTGCAGGGGAGTCCAGGGCCGGACGGCGCCCGCCTGATCGTCGCCAACCACATCTCCTGGCTCGACATCCCGCTCGTCGTCGCCGTGCTGCCCTGCCGGATGCTGGCCAAGAGCGACATCCGCGGCTGGCCGGTGCTCGGCCGGCTCGCCGGGCAAGCCGGGACCCTGTTCATCGAACGCGACCGGATCCGGGCCCTGCCCGCCACCGTCGAGACCGTCACCCGCGCGTTGCTGGCCGGCGACCGGATCACCGTCTACCCCGAGGGCTCCACCTGGTGCGGGCGCGCCCACGGGACCTTCCGGCGAGCCGCCTTCCAGTCCGCGCTGGACGCGCGGGTCCCCGTACAGCCCGTACGGCTCGCGTACCGCCTCTCGGACGGGAGCCCGGCCGGGGCGCCCGCCTTCGTCGGGGACGATCCGCTGACCGCCTCGCTGTGGCGGATCGCGCGGGCCCGCGGGGTGCGGGCCGAGGTCCTGCTGCTGCCGCGGATCCCGCCGGGCCGGTACGCGGACCGGCGGGACCTCGCGGCCGCCGCTCAGGCGGCCGTGTGCGGCGGGGCCGAGCGGACGCCGCCGGCCGTGCTGCCCTGCCGGCTGTCGGTGCCGACCCCGTCCGCGACCGACAGCGACAGTGCGAAGCGACCCGCCGCATCCGTCCACCAGTGGGTCAACTCAAGCCCCGCCGACGCCAGTTCCTTCCGTACGCCCGCCTGACGGAACTTTGCGGAGACCTCTGTCAAGATCTCCTCACCCGCCGCGAAGGGCACCTCCAGATCCAGCGCCCGGACCTTCACCAGCAGGTCCGACCGGGCCCGCAGCCGCATCTCGATCCACTCCTGCTCCCGATTCCACACCGCCACGTGCGCGAAGTCGGCGGTGTGGAAGTCCGCCCCCAACTCCCGGTCGATGACGCTCAGTACGTTCTTGTTGAACTCGGCCGTCACGCCCTGCGCATCGTCGTACGCCGCCACCAGCACGGCCTCGTCCTTCACCAGGTCCGTGCCCATCAGCAGTGCGTCCCCGGGCGCGAGCATCGCCCGTACGTCCGCCAGGAACACGGCACGCTCCGGCGGCAGCAGATTTCCGACCGTGCCGCCCAGGAACACCACCAGCCGCGGCCCGGGGGAGTCCGGCAGCCGCAGCGGCTTGGTGAAATCGGCCAGCAACGCGTGCACCCGCAGCCCCGGATGCGCCGCCAGCAGCGTTTGCGCCGCGCCCTTGAGCGCGCTCTCGCTCACGTCGACGGGCACGTACGTGTCCAGCGCGGGCATCGCCTCGATCAGGTGCCGGGTCTTCTCCGAGGAACCGGAGCCCAGCTCCACCAGGGTGCGGGCGCCGCTCACCGAGGCGATCTCCCGGGCCCGCTCCAGCAGGATCTCCCGCTCGGCGCGCGTCGGATAGTACTCGGGCAACCGGGTGATCTGCTCGAAGAGTTCACTGCCGCGGGTGTCGTAGAACCACTTCGGCGGCAGCACCTTGGGCGACCGGGTCAGCCCGGTCAGCACATCGTGACGCAGTGCCGTTTCCGCGGCGTGCTCGTCGAGGGTCCGGGTCATCAGGAAGTCACTCACGGGGCTTCTCCTCCTTGGGCGCGGGGCGCGGCCTCCTTGAGCGAGGTCAGTTCGACCCTCGTCCGGGTGGCGGTCAGCAGGGTCCGGTCGGGTACTTCACACCAGCGCGAGTCGTCGTCGTACGGCTCCGACGCCACCACCGTGCGCTGCCCCGGTACGTCGGCCAGGTACCAGAGCGAATCCCCCCAGGCCGTGGCGGCGATGGACGCGCCGTCGGTCAGCAGCAGATTGAGCCGCGAGCCGGGCGCCGCCCCGGCCAGCTCCCGCACGGGCCCGGCCAGCGCCGGGCCGAGATCGTCGCCGCTGCGCAGCCGGTGCAGGACCAGCGCCCATATCAGCGCCGAATCGGTACGGGCGGCCAGCGACAGCAACTCCTCGGGCGGCAGCGCCGCCGCCACCGGAGCCACCGCGTCCGGCCAGTCCCGGAGCACTCCGTTGTGGCTGAACAGCCACCGCCCGGCGGTGAACGGGGTCGCCGCGGCCTCGCCGTCCGCCCCCGCGAACGTGGCGTCCCGGATGGCCCCGAGCAGCGCACCGCTGCGCACCACCCGGGCCAGGTCGGCGAAGGTGAGGTCGCCCCACACCGGCCCGGCCCGCCGGTAGCGGGCGGGCACCGGGTCGCCCTGCGCGTACCAGCCGACGCCGAAGCCGTCGGCGTTGACGGTGCCGTGCCGCTGCCGGCGCGGCTCCCAGGACTGCCGCACCAGCGAGTGCTCGGGCTCGCTCAGCAGCCGTCCCATCGGTACCACCGGTCCCAGGTAGGCGAGGTGACGGCACATCAGACACCACCGTCCCGCGCGGTCCGGAAGCCGGAGAAGATCTGCCGGCGCACCGGCAGGTCCCAGTTGCGGAAGGTGCCCCGGCAGGCCACCGGGTCCACCGCGAAGGAGCCGCCGCGCAGCACCTTGTGCTCCGGACCGAAGAACACCTCCGAGTACTCGCGGTACGGGAACGCCCGGAACCCGGGGTAGGGAAGGAAATCGGAGGACGTCCACTCCCACACGTCGCCGATCAGCTGGCGCACCCCGAGCGGGGACGCCCCGCCCGGATAGCTGCCCGCGGGGGCCGGGCGCAGATGGCGCTGGCCCAGATTGGCGTGCGAGGGGGTCGGGTCCGCGTCGCCCCACGGGTAGCGGGTGGAGCGCCCCGTCGCCGGGTCGTGGCGGGCGGCCTTCTCCCACTCCGCCTCCGTGGGCAGCCGGCGCCCCGCCCAGCGGGCGTAGGCGTCGGCCTCGTACCAGCTGACGTGCAGCACGGGCTCGTCGGCGGGCACCGGCTCGATCACCCCGAAGCGGCGGCGCAGCCACTCGTCCGCCTCGCGGTGCCAGAACAGCGGGGCCTCGATCCCGTTGCCGCGGATCTGCCGCCAGCCGTCCGCGGCCCACCAGCGCTCCTCGCGGTATCCGCCGTCCGCGATGAAGACCTGGTACTGGGCATTGGTCACCGGAGTCGTGTCGATCCAGAACGGCCCGATGTCCCGGGTGTGCGCCGGGCGTTCGTTGTCCAGCGACCACGGCTCGGTGGAGGTGCCCATCGTGAACGGGCCTCCCGGCACCAGGACTTCACGCGCCTGCGGCGCGGGTCCTTGCGGGGGTCCGGGATCCGGGGCGGCCAGGACCGCCGCGCCCTGTCGAAGCTGATGGGTGATCAGCATGGTTTCGTCGTGCTGCTGTTCGTGCTGGGCGATCATCCCGAAGACATAGCCGTCGGCCAGCAGGGCCGTGCCCTCCAGCGGGGTGTGCTCCAGCAGGTCGAAGACCCGTCCGCGCACCTCGGCCGCGTACCGGCGGGCCTCCTCGGGCCCCAGCAGCGGCAGCTTCGGGCGCTCGGCGCGGGGATGCTCGAAGGCGTCGTACAGCGGGTCGATCTCGGGGTGCATCGACTCGCGCCCCGCCACCTCGCGCAGCAGCCACAGCTCCTCCATGTTCCCGATGTGCGCCAGGTCCCAGACCAGCGGCGACATGAGGGGGGAGTGCTGGGCGGTCAGGTCCTGGTCGGACACGGCGTCGGTGAGCCCGGCGGTGCGTGCGCGGGCCTCGGTCAGGGCGCGGACGGCGCGCTCGCGCAGCAGTTCCGGTTCGGTGGTCATGCGAGCGCCTCCCTGCCGGTCGGGCGGTACGGGGGCGGGTCGTCGGCCGGACAGCGGCCGCGCCGTACGTAGCGGTCGGTGAACTCCCCGACGGCGTCCCGCACATGGGCGCTCGCGCCGAGCCGGGGCAGCGCCCCGGCCGCGGCCCGGAAACAGGCCTTGGCGGCCGCGCGCAGCTCCGGGTCGGCCAGGCCGTGGCGGGCGGCCGAGTGCCACAGCGGATTGCGGGGCGCGGGCTGCGGTCCGTGGGTGTCGGCCAGTGCCTTCGCCACCCGGTACGCGGTGTCGGCGGCCTCCGGGTCGTCGAACAGCGCGTGGACGACGGCGACCGGGACCAGCCAGCCGTCGTCACCGGGCTGCGCGTCGATCATCCGCAGTTCGAGGTGGCCGCGGGGGCGTACGGGAGGGAACAGCGTGGTCAGGTGGTAGTGCAGGTCCTCGACGGTGGCCGGGCGCGGGCCGCCCGTCCGGAGCCAGTCGCGGAAGGTCAGCCCCCGGGGCGCGGTCCAGGCCCCGTCGCCCTCGGACCGTAGGCACATCACCTCGGTGTCCAGCACCTGCCGGGTCCACGCCGCCCGCGGCTCCGCGTCCAGCGGCGGGGCGAGGGTGCGCCGGGTGTCGAGGTCGCTCCAGATCCCCTGGCGGGAACAGCGCCAGCCGGCGTACGGGCCCACGCCTCCGGGCGAGTTGGCGAAGGCGGCGACCAGCACCGCGCCGACGAGGTGCGCGAGCCGCCAGCGCCGGCCGTGGCCGAGCGGGCCCGGCTCCTCCTGGCCGGCGTCCACGCAGACCTGCACGGAAGCGGTGGCGCACATCATGGCCCGGCCGGCCGGGCCGGTGCGGTCGAAGTAGGCCTCCATCGCCGCGTAGCGCGGGCTGCTCGTCAGCATCCGGCGGTACGGGCGGCGCGGGTCCTGACCGAGGCCGAGCAGGACCAGACCCTGGGCGCGCAGGGTGCCCCGTACGGCGGCCAGGTCGGCCTGGAGGCCGTCGACGCACTCCGTGAGGGAGGCGGCGGGGGCCGAGCTGAGCTCCAGCTGTCCGCCGGGCTCGACGGTGACCTGGGAGCGCAGCGGCAGGGCGCGGGCCGCGTCGTGCGCGGCGGCGAGCCGCTCGTGGGGCAGGGGCTGCCCGGGGTGCTCGGCGTCGAGCACCAGCCATTCGAGCTCGGCACCGAGAAGACGGGGCGGGCCCGTCTTGAAACAGATGCCGTGGATCAGCTCCTCGGCGGCGGCTTCGGTCAGCCGCGCGTCGCGGGTCCGGTCGGCGCGGGGCGGCGCGGGGGGTGGCGCGTCGGGCAGAGCGGAGGGCGGTGGCGGTGCATGGGGCGGCGCGGAGGGCGGTGCGCGGTGCGGCGCGTGGGGCGCGGGCGAGTCTTGGGACATGACCGGGTCCTCGTCTCCTGTCGTCGGCCGTGACATCACCCGTGCCTACCCGTCCCTTCGGGCACAAATCCCGTTGCCCCGCATGCCGGTGGTGCGGAAAATCACGGCATGAGCAGCAGATTGCGCGAGATCGCGCGGGAGAACGCGGAGATCGTGGCGGCCGGGTGTTACCGGACGCGGTCGGGACGGCAGCTGTCGCTCGCCGCCGCCGTGGCGGAAGCCAAGGCAGGAACCAGGATATATGGACCAAACCAGGTCATTCCAGATGAAAACCTTCCTTCCCGAGCCGGGAGGACGGCCGTGGAGGTCACCGGCGAGAGCAGCACGGTCGCAGCCCGCAGGCTCGCGTCCGACTGGCCCGAGGCCTCCCCGCTCGCGGTGCTGAACTTCGCTTCGGCCCGCAATCCCGGGGGTGGATACGTCCGCGGGGCCAAGGCCCAGGAGGAGGCGCTGTGCCGCGCCTCGGCCCTCTACGAGACCCTGCTGGAGGCGCCGGAGTACTACGAGATCCACCGCGCCGAACGCAGCACCTTCTACACCGACCGGGTGATTCACTCGCCCGGGGTGCCCGTCTTCCGCGACGACCGGGGCGAACTGCTGGAGACCCCGTTCCGGGCGGGCTTCCTCACCTCCCCGGCCCCGAACGCGGGCACGATCCGGCGCCAGGAACCAGAGCGGGTGGCCGAGATCCCGGCGGCGCTGGCCCGCCGCGCGGAACTCGTCCTCGAGGTGGCGGCGCTGCACGGCTACCGGCGGCTCGTGCTGGGCGCCTGGGGGTGCGGGGTCTTCCAGAACGACCCGGCCGAGGTGGCGGAGGCCTTCCGGGCGCTCCTGGCCGGCCGCTTCGCGGGGGTGTTCGAACGGGTGGTGTTCGGCGTGCTCGACCGCAAGCCCGAGCCGCGGGAGGCCTTCGAGCGTGCGTTCGGGGGATGGGCGGCCTGACCCACGGGCCGGGCCGGGCCGCCCTCCCGCCCCGCTACCGCCAGCCGTAGCGCTCGCGCAGCCGGTCCACGACCAGCTGGAACCGGCCGCGGTCCAGGGCGCACGCCTCGCGCCGCATGCCCGCCTCGTGCACCCTCAGCACCCGGTCCACGTCCACCCAGGACTCCCGGCCGGCGCCGTCCCACGGCCCGGTCCCGATGGGGACCCACTCCCGGTCGTGGTCGTGCCGCTTGCTGGAGAGCTGCACCGCGAGCAGAGTCCCGCCCGCCTCCCGCGCCACGACCAGGACGGGCCGGTCCTTGCCCCGCCCGTCGTTCTCCTCGAAGGGGACCCAGGTCCAGACGATCTCGCCGGGATCGGGGTCCCCGTCACGGTCGGGGGCGTACGAGGTCTGCACGGGCCCGATGGCGTGCGGATCCGCCTCGGTGGTGGCGGTCCCGCCGTCGCGGCCGGGCTGCTCGACGTGGCCGGAGCCGTGGTGTGAAAGTGCCGTCATCCGGGTGAGGTTACTGGGTCGCAGGCGGAGGTCGCGGGACCGGCTCTCGCGGGTCGGCTCTCGCGGGTCGTGGGAGGTCACCCCACCCCCGGCCACCTCGCAGCCCAGCCCTCCGCCGCCTCCAACTCCGCCGCCAGGCTCAGCAGGCGGGGCTCCGAGCCGTAGCCGCCCAGGAGTTGGGCTCCGAGGGGCAGGCCGTCTGTGGTGAAGCCCGCCGGGACGTTGACTCCCGGCCAGCCCAGGACGTTCCAGGTCCAGGCGTACGGGGCCGCGGCGATCATCGCCCGGTCCGTGGCCATGGCGCCCAGCCCGGCCAGGGCCCCGATCCGCAGGGGTGGCGTGGCCGTCGTCGGGGTCAGCACCACGTCGAACCGCCCGAAGATCCGGCCCACCCGCTTGCGCAGGCCCTCCTCCGCCCGGCGGGACACCCGTAGCGGCAGCCCGCCCAGCAGCCGGCCCGTGCGCGCCGACTCCCGGGTGCGCGGATCCAGCAGCGCCGGGTCCGGGACCCGGGAGGCCCACTCCCGTACGCCCCCGGTGCCGCGGGGCACGAAGCTCAGGCCGATCAGGCCGTAGCGGGGGTCCTCGGGGACGACCTCGTGGCCCAGCGACTCCAGCCGCCCGGCCAGCCGCTCGACCGCCGAACGGACCTCTGGGTCAAGGGACTTGGGCGTGGCCGTGAACGGCATCCCGAACGACAGCGCGATCCGCATCCGGCGCGGGGCGCGCCTGACCGCCTCCACCGCCGAGATCCGCGGCGGGCAGTGCAGGTCGCCCGGGTTCGGGCCGCTCGCGGCGTCCAGCAGGAGCGCCGCGTCGGCGACGGTGCGGGCCAGCACGCCGTTGACCGTGAGCCCGTGGAAGGCCTCGGGCTCCGGCCAGGTGGAAATGCGTCCGCGCTGCGGCTTCACCCCGATCAGGTGGGTCCAGGCCGCGGGGATGCGGATCGACCCCGCCCCGTCGGAGCCCAGTGCCGCCGGCACCAGCCCGGCGGCGACGGCCGCCGCCGAGCCGCCCGAGGAGCCGCCGGGCGTGTAGCCGGGGTTCCAGGGGTTGCGGGTCTCCCCGAAGGCCCGGCTCTCGGTGACGGGCCACTGGCCGAGCTCCGGGGTCTGGGTCTTGCCGACGATGACCGCGCCGGCCGCGCGCAGCCTTCGTACCGCCTCACTGTCCGCGGCCTTCGGCGGGAACTCCCCGGCGCAGCCGAACGCGGTCGGCTCCCCGGCCACGTCCATGTCGTCCTTGACGGCGATCGGCACCCCCAGCAGCGGCAGTCGCTCCCCGGCCGCCAGCCGCCGGTCCGCCGCGTCGGCCTCCGCGAGGGCCGCCTCGGCGCGGACGATCCGGAAGGCGTTGAGCTCCGGCTGCGCGGCGGCGATGCGGCGCAGCGTCCGCTCCGTCAACTGCCGTGCGGAAACGCTGCCTTCGGCGAGTGCGGCCGCCATTTCCGCCAGGCCCGAAGGCAGGGCGGAGGGCATGGCGCAATGCACCGCGGAATGCACCGCGGAAGTGGACCTCGGGATGAATGGACTCGAAGGCGCCAAGCCCGTTGAGCCCACGGAAACACTGGAAATAGAAGTAACCGACACCGGACCTCCCCATTACCGATCGGTAGATATAGACGGTAAAGGGGACCGGTCGAGAGCTGCTGGACCCGTCCCTCCAAGGACGCCACGGAGTCGCTGAAGTCCCCCACGCGGGCTCATCGCACGGATCGGCCGTCTCGGAGCGCACTTGAACCGAGCCGGCGCCTCAGGCGGATCGCCGAGTGGAGAGGGGGGAGGGGATCGCAGGACAACTGCCGGGGATCTGCCGGAGGATCGCTCGATACGCGCCACAGGCCGGGTTTGCGCGCCTGGTCCGGCAGACCCGGGCCCGACTGCGCCGGATCCCCGGGGAGGTCACGGCCCTGGCGAACGCTTCGGATCGGCTTCACCGCCAGCGCCCCCGCCGCCGCGAGGAAGGCCGCCACGACGAACATCGCGGTGTAGCCGCCGCTGAGGGACACGATCGCCGAGGCGGTGAACGGGGCGACGATCTGCGGCCCGGCGTTGGCGTCGTCGAGCCCGCCCATGTCCCGCGCCGCGTCCTCGGCCCTGGGCGGCGCCACCGTCACGAGGGCGGTGTCCACGGCCATGTGGCAGCCGAAGGCGAGCCCGTTGACGACGGCGAAGGCCGGCATGGCCGTCCAACTGGTCGACACGGCCGGAATCACCAGCGCGACGGCCGACAGCAGCGCGGAGGCGCCGACGAAGAGCGTGCGGCGCTCGAACCGGTCGGTGAGGTACCCGCCGGCCACGGCGGAGACGACCGTCGACACGCTGGTCAGCGGCATCAGCAGGGCCACCGCCTCCTCCGGCTTCATGCCGTCGGGCAGCACGGTGTGGTCCTGGAGGATGTACAGCTGGTAGCCGCCCACCGAGAAGTACCCGAGGACGAGCAGGGCCCGCCCGATGAACGCCCACCGCAAGCCGTGGTCCTTGAGGGCGCCGGTGAAGGCGGCGAGCTGCGCCCTGGCCGGCTTCCGGGCGCGCGCCGGGAGCCGCTTCGCGCGCGTGCGCGAGGTGAAGAGCACCGCCGCGCCCGCGACGAGCACGCCGAAGACGAGGTAGCCGGTGCGGTGGTCCTCGCAGAAGGCGGCGCCGAGCAGGGCGCCGAGGGCGGAGCCGAAGGGCAGGCCGAGGCCGACGGCCGCCGAGGCCTTGCCGCGGACGCTCCAGGGGACCCGGTCGCGGACCACGGAGGTGACGGTGGCCCGGTAGATGTTCATGAGGGCCCGGCCGAGGCACCAGGCGATGGCGGTCAGGAGGATCGTGTGCGCGGTGCCGAGCAGGAACATCGCCGGTATCGCGGCGAGGCCGCCGCCCAGGATCCACGGGTTGCGCCGTCCGGTGCGGTCGGACAGGGCTCCGGCGACCGGATTGAAGATCGTCGCGAAGAGCGCCGAGACCCCTGCGATCAGGCCGAAGTCGGAGACCTTGTGCGCCGGGTCGACGTGTTCCACCTGGAGCGCCAGCAGGGCGCCCGCGACGCCGACGTACAGCGCGTACGTGGCGCTGTTGCCGACGAGCAGCGGGGGGAGCAGGCCCCGTCCGGGGGTGGGCGCCGCGGATGCGCCGGTGGTGGTGGCGGGGGAGGGAACGGCCACGACGCCCTCCTGGGCAGCCTCGCGCGGACAGGGCGGATCGCGGATCCGATCACATGCTTACACGTGTCAATGAATCGTGTAACCCCGGTGTGTCATTCGATTCCGGCCATCCGTCGGCCCCCTGGCAGAACCGGTCTGGAAAGATGCCACGGCAATGTCTCAGTCACCGAACACCCCGCCCCCCGTGCCGACCAGCGCCGACGTGGCCCGACGCGCCGGCGTGTCGCGCGCGACGGTCTCGTACGTGCTGAACAACGCGGAGGCCGTACGCATCAGCGAGCCGACCCGCCGCAAGGTGCGCGAGGCCGCGGAGGAGCTCGGGTACGTCCCGCACGCCGCCGCCCGCACCCTGCGCGCCGGGCATACGCGGATCGTGCTGCTGCCCGCCTCGCACGTGCCCATCGGGCCGCTGTACAGCACCTTCCTCAACGAGCTCCAGTGGGCCCTGCGCCGCCTCGACTACACGGTGGTCCAGTACGGCAGCCTCGGCCTCGGCGGCGACGAGGCCGCGCGCGCCTGGGCCGAGCTGCGGCCGGTCGCGGTGATCTCCCTCGGCGAGATCACCCTCTCCGCGCACAACGTCGCCACGCTCAAGCGGGCCGGGGCCCGGGCGGTGATAACGATGGGTCCGGTGAGCGTTCCCGGAGCGCACGCGCTGGTCATGGACCAGTCGGAGGTCGGCGCCCGGGCCGCCGCGCACCTGGTGGAGCGGGGCCGGCGCCGGATCGGCGTGGTGGTGCCCGAGGAGGAGGGCCTGGAGCTGTTCTCCGCGCCGCGGCTGGCGGGCGCCCGCTCCGTCGAGGACGCCGAGGTCCGGGCGCTCCCGATGGCGTACTCGGAGGAGTCGGCGGGAGCGCTCGCGGCCCGGTGGGGCTCGCTCGGCCTGGACGCGGTGTTCGCGTACAACGACGAGTACGCGATGCTGCTGATGCGGGCGTTCCTCGACGCGGGACTGCGCATCCCCGAGGACGTCGCCGTCATCGGCGCCGACGACCTGCTCATCGGCCGGCTGCTGCGGCCGCGGCTGAGCACGGTGCAGATCGAGCTGCCGACCGGCGACCATCTGGCGGCCCTCGTGGACCAGGCGGTCCGGGAGCCCGCCGAGGTCACCGAACGCCACGACCTGATGGCGGCGGTCGCCCTCCACCGCGAGTCCACCTGACGCTGGCCCTGGCCTTGGCCCTGGCCCTGGCCCTGACCCGCTGCCGCCGCCCGGAGCCCGTTGACAGGGGGTGACGGGCGGACGGAGACTGCGGGCGCGCCCCACCGGGCGTGCCCGGGGGCGTTTCGGGGTGCCGACACCGGTACCGAGGCGCCGCCGCTCGTACGGATCCGCCCAGGAGAGCCCCCATGAGCATCCGCACCGTCCGCGACGTGTACGTGGTCGACGCCGTCCGCACGCCGATCGGGAAGTTCGGCGGCGCCTTCGCCGGGGTCCGGCCCGACGACCTGGCCGCCCATGTGGTGCGCGCCCTCGTGGACCGTACGCCCGCACTGGACCCGGCCCGCATCGACGACGTGGTCTTCGGCGACGCCAACGGCGCGGGCGAGGACAACCGGGACGTGGCCCGGATGGCGGTGCTGCTGGCCGGGCTGCCGGCGACCGTGCCCGGCGTCACCGTCAACCGGCTCTGCGGGTCCGGTCTGGAGGCCGTGATCCAGGCCGCCCGGGCCATCGCGCTCGGGGACGCCTCCGTCGCCATCGCGGGCGGCGTCGAGTCGATGACCCGCGCGCCCTGGGTGGTCCAGAAGCCCGAGCGGGCCTTCCCGGCCGGTCACCAGCAGATGTGGTCCACCACCCTCGGCTGGCGGATGACCAACCCGCGCATGCCCGCGGAGTGGACCGGTTCCCTCGGCGAGGGCGCCGAACTCATCGCCGAGAAGCACGGCATCACCCGTGAGGCGCAGGACGCCTTCGCCCTGGAGAGCCACCGCAATGCCGCGGCCGCCTGGGCCGCCGGGCTCTATGAGGACGAGGTCGTTGCGTACCCCGGTGTGGACCTCGTACGGGACGAGTCCATCCGGGAGGGGTCCACTCCCGAGGCGCTGGCCCGCCTCAAGCCCGCCTTCCGGTCGGACGGCACCGGTACGGTCACGGCCGCCAACGCCTCCCCGCTCAACGACGGCGCCGCGGCCCTGCTGTTGACCGACGAGGCGGGGCTGGCGGCCACCGGCCGGGAGCCGTTGGCCCGGATCAGCGCGTCGGCCGTCACCGGGATCGAGCCGCAGCTCTTCGGGCTGGGCCCGGTGGAGGCCGTCCGGCGGGCGCTCGAGAAGTCCGGCCGCGGTTTCGCCGATCTGACGGCCTTCGAGCTCAACGAGGCTTTCGCGGCCCAGGCGTTGGGCTGCCTGGCGGCGTGGCCGGAGCTGGACCCGAAGGTGGTCAACCCGCGCGGCGGGGCCATCGCCATCGGCCACCCGCTCGGCGCCTCGGGTGCCCGGCTGGCCGGATCGGTGGCGCACCAACTGGCGGCGGCGGGCTCCGGCACGGGCGTGGCGGCGCTGTGCATCGGCGTGGGTCAGGGCATCGCGCTCGTGCTCGAACGCTGAGCACGTGCGGACGGTCGATCATTTCCAGTCATGACGAATCGTCAACTGCCCAATAACTGAACAGAAGTGGCGCCTCCGGTCTGGCACGATGGCGCGTGCCGCCCCCGCCCCATGCCCGCCATCCCCACCCGGAGGCCTCGCGCCATGCCGCTCCTCGATCCGCTCCTCGATCCGACGCTCTGGCAGGACGGACCCACCCTCACCGGAGGCGCCGCCCCGGTACTCGAACCCGCCACCGGCCGAACCCTGGCCACCCTGGACCTGGCCGCCCCCGCCGACGTCGCCCAGGCGGCCGTACGGGCCGGGGCCGCGCAGCGGGAGTGGGCCCGGGCCACCCACCTGGAGCGGGCCGCGGTGCTGCGCCGCGCCGGGGACCTGTTCTCCGTACACGCCGACGAGCTGCGGGAGTGGCTGGTGCGGGAGTCCGGCTCGGTACCCGGCAAGGCCGACTTCGAGCTCCACGTGGCCGCGCAGGAGTGCTACGAGGCCGCCGCGCTGGCCTCGCGCCCGACCGGGCAGGTGCTGCCGAGCGAGGAGCCCCGGCTCTCCTTCACCCGGCGGGTGCCCGCCGGGGTGGTCGGGGTGGTGGCCCCGTTCAACGTCCCGCTGGTCCTCGCGGTCCGTTCGGTCGCGCCGGCGCTGGCGCTCGGCAACGCGGTGCTGCTCAAGCCGGACCGGCGTACCGCCGTGTGCGGAGGCCTCGCGCTCGGAGCCGTCCTCGCCGCGGCCGGCCTGCCGCGCGACCTGCTCCAGGTGCTGCCCGGCGGGGCCGGGACGGGGGCCGCGATCGTCGCCGACCCCCTGGTCCGGGTGGTCTCGTTCACCGGATCCACCGCGAGCGGCCGCTCCGTGGCGGAACTGGCGGGTCGTCACCTCACCCGCGCGCACCTGGAGTTGGGCGGCAACTCCGCGCTCGTCGTGCTCCGGGACGCCGATGTCGAGGCCGCCGTCGCCCAGGCCTCCTGGGGCTCCTTCTTCCACCAGGGCCAGGTGTGCATGACGGCCGGGCGGCACCTCGTACACGCTTCGCTGTACGACGAGTACGTGGAGCGGCTCGCCGCGCGGGCCGAGGCCCTCGCCGTCGGGGACCCGTACCGCGAGCAGGTGCACCTGGGCCCGCTGATCGACCGCGGCCAGCTGGAGCGGGTCCACGCCCTGGTGGAGGCCAGCACCTCGCAGGGCGCCAAGCTCGTCGCGGGCGGCACGCACCGAGAGCTGTTCTACCGGCCGACGGTGCTGGCGGGCGTCGGGGACGACACCCCCGCCTACACCGAGGAGGTCTTCGGCCCGGTGGCGCCCGTACGGTCCTTCGCGACGGAGGAGGAGGCGGTGGCGCTGGCCGCGGCCGGTCCGTACGGCCTCGCGCTCGGGATCGTGACCCGGGACGCTGCGCGCGGCCTGGACCTGGCGGGACGGATCCCGACGGGGACGGTCCACATCAACGACCAGACGGTCAACGACGAGGCGGTGGCCCCCTTCGGCGGGGTCGGCGACTCGGGCACCGGCGCCCGCTTCGGCGGCGAGGCGAACCTCGACGCCTTCACGGAGCTGCGCTGGACGACGGTGCGCGCCACGCCGGGCGGCCACCCGTTCTGACCTGCCAGGAATGCTGCGGGCAGGTCGTTCGTTCAAGGAGCACGAGCAGCATTTCAGGAGGTTTGGATACCGTGGCTACTGTCGAACTCACCAAGGAGAACTTCGACCGGACGGTGAGCGAAAACCCGTTCGTTCTGATCGACTTCTGGGCGGGCTGGTGCCGTCCCTGCCTGCAGTTCGCCCCGGTCTACGAGAAGGCCGCGGAGGCCAATCCCGACCTGGTCTTCGCCAAGGTGGACACCGAGGCCCAGCAGGAGCTGGCCGGTGCCTTCCAGATCAGCTCGATCCCGACGCTGATGATCGTCCGCGATCAGGTGGCCATCTTCTCCCAGCCCGGCGCGCTGCCCGAGGCGGCGCTCACGGACCTGATCGAGCAGGCCCGCGCCCTGGACATGGACGAGGTGCGCGCGAAGATCGCCGCGGACCGCGAGCGCCCCGAGGAGCCCGGCACGCCGGACGCCTGAGTGCGTGACGGGCCCCGCACCGCCGGTGACACTGGCCCGCCTCACACCGGGGGTCGGAGGCGTCGCTTCCGACCCCCGGCAGTGCGTTCAGGTGGATCCGGCACCCCGCACCTCGACTCCTACACCGGATTTGCACGGGTCAGGTCCCGTGCTCGGTGTGGCAGCGACGGCGCCGAGGGGTGCCTACCGGAGCGCGGCAACGGCATCCATGACCAGCGCACGGGCATCTGCCCCATAGACCGCCATCTGCTGGAGCGATGCGAATGCCTTCTCGTAGAGGGCGATCTCACTCGGCTGCGTGACCGTCACGCGGGCTGAGAGCAGCTCCACCGACACAAGGGTGTCGTCGTACATGTGGAAGGTCTCCAGGGGCCACTGCGCGCGCTTGCGGGACGCCATGGGGATGATGCCGAGGCTGACGGCCGGCATCGCGCCCACCGTCATCAGGTAGCCCAGCTGCGCGGCCATGGCCTCGGTGTCCGCCAACTGGTGCCGGAGTGCGGCCTCCTCGACGAGCAGAACGTAACGGCGGCCGGGCTCACGCAGGATCTGGTTCCGCTCCATCCTGGCCGCGACCGCCTCGGCAACGTCGTTGGGGATCTCCCGGAACTCGCTGATCGCAGTGAGCAGGCCAGCGGCGTAGCCCTCCGCCTGGACAAAGTGAGGCAGGAGCGTGGCCGAGTAGACGCGGAACAGGCGCGTCGACCGGAACAGGGGCACGTAACTGTGCTGCAACTGCTTGAGGCCGCTGCGGGAGCGTCGCCGCCACTCCGTATAGAACGACTCGGCGTTCTGCGACTGGGCGATGATGTCCCGCGCCTGGCCGGCCGCGCCGCAGGCCTCGCACCAACGACGGATGTCGTCCGGCGTCGGTGGCGTCCGGGCGTTCTCGATGCGGGAGGACTTGGAGTGCGTCCAGCCGCAGCGGTTGCCCAGCTCGCTGCCGCTGATGCCCGCCTCCGCGCGTAGCTCACGCAGGCGGTGAGCCACGCTGCGGCGGGCGGCCTGAGCCGCGGATGACGGGGATACGGGCATGCGCCGGGCTCCGCCTACCTGATCTCGTAGCGGCCGTGAGGAATCGCCCGGGCACAGACTGCCTCGAAGGCGTCCGCGCACAGCTTCGCCGTGGCGGGATCCTCGCTCATCTCGCCGCCTGCGGAAACTCCCTCACCCGAGAAGTGGTTCCAGCGGATGAGGCGGCCGTCGACGAGCCAGAAGTCGTTGCCGGGCAACGGGATGTCATTGGCCCGCCGCCGGGGTAGCCAGCGCACAGCTTCGCCCGCGGCGACGTTCGTGAACGTCCCGTCGTACAGGAACCGGGTGTACTCGCTGACCGGTTCCGAGACGACGCGAGCCCGGCGTACGGTGACGCGCCTGGCGACGGTGGCGGCGATGAGGTCGAGCCAGGGCCGCCACCACGACGCCCGGTCGGCGGGGTCGTGGCGGTGGCCGGCACGCCAGTCCGCGAATGGGCCGGTCTCGTAGTCGACCGCGTACGCGTCGCGGGTCTCCAGGTGGACGACCGTGTGCTCGGCGGAGCTGAGGAGTTCGGGCCAGCTAGGGACGTTCAAGGGCATCACAGGCCTCCCTGATCATGTGCGCATGCGCGCGGGGATCCGCACCCCGGCTTCCCCGTCGGGGATGCCGACCCCGTGGCCTGGCAGCTCCAGAGCCGCGCATTCGGCCTCCAGCTCCGGGCTGGGCTTCCAGCCCTGGAATACGAGCTCCTGGTTCTCGCTGTCGACCCATACGGTCGGGCTCTCGCCGTCGCTGCTGCTCGGGTCGATACCCACGAAACGTAGCGTCATGGTGTCCTCCGTCGCTCGGGTTGTGCACGGGTGAACACGACATTCGTGGAGCCTGGTTGAGCGGTCAAGGGGGCGTCGCCACGCCGTCCGAGTCGGACCTTGTCGTGAACATCGGTGCACATTCGTGGCGATCGCGGGTGCCTCGTCGTCACGCTCTGAGCACCACCCCCTGACGACGGTAGGGAGCCAGGCTGATGGCCGAGGTGTACGAGTACGTCCGGCACGCGCTTCTGCGCGAGCGTGTCCGCGACATCGCGTCCGGGGCTGAGGGCGAGTTGATGGCCGTCATCCACGAGAACGTCTCGGGCAGCGTCGCCTACGAGCGGTGGGTGGACCTCGCCTACATCCGGATCCCGTCCGGTCGCGAGATCGCGGTCCTCGCCGACAACGTCGAGGCGGCGTTCTGATGCACATCTGTTGTCGCTGTGACCAGCCGATCAAGGGCACGCCGATGGTGACCCCGGTGCACTCGTCGTCCGGGGCCCGGCCGGACCAGTACTCCCACTGGCCCGGCGACCCGGCATGCAAGCCGATCAGGTCAAGCGGCCGGTGAGCGAGCACGCCAGGACCCGTACGCCGTGATCCTGGCTGACCCCACTGACTCCCGCCCCGCCCGGGGCGGGCACCCTGCACGATTCACTGAAGCGATAGGAGACCGCGATGAGCGATGGCAAGCACGCCGGACAGCCGCAAGACAGGCCGTGGACGCCTCCCTCCCAGCCGTCGAGCCCCGACGGGAGCCGGCCCTCGACGCCTTCGACGCCGCCGCCCCCGCCGCCGGGCAAGAAGTGAACCGGGAGATCTGCCGCGAGGCCCTGGAGACCGCGGCGCTCCTGCGCGAGCCGTGGCTGGCGAAGGCCTTCGACGCGGTTGACCGGGAGGCTTTTGTCCCTCTGGCGATCTGGCTGCCGGTCCGGGACGAGGAGGGCTTGTGGACCTTCGTGGAGCGGGACGAGGACCCCGAGGCCTGGCGCCGTGCGGTGTGGCAGCCGAACCAGTCGGTGATCACGCAGCTCGACGACGGGGACACGGAACCCGGTCCGGGCGCAGGTGACTTCACCTCGTCGGTGTCCGCGCTGGACATCGTGATGCGCAAGCTGCATCACCTGGACCTTCAGCCCGGGCACCGCGTGCTGGAGATCGGCTACGGCTCCGGCTACCACACGGCGTTGCTGTGCGAGCGGGTGACGTCGAAGCGCGTCACGGCCGTGGAGCTCGACCCGGACATTGCCGAGTGGGGCGCTGTCAACCTGAAGGCGGCCGGGTACGCCCCGACGCTTGCGTGCGGCGACGGGCTGAAGGGGGTCCGGGACCGGGCGCCGTTCGACCGGGTCATCAGCACGGCCGCAGTTCGCCGGGTGCCGTACGCGTGGGTGCAGCAGTGCCGGGGAGGGCTGATCCTGACGCCGTTCGGGACCGCGTACAGCAACGCCGGACTGCTCAGGCTCCGCGTCCAAGATGGCAAGGCCGGGGGCCGGTTCGTTGGCGAGTCCGCGTACATGTGGATCCGCAGCGAGCGGCCGGCGGTCGAGCTCCACACCCCGCAGGAGTCGACCGGACGGGGCTCACCGATCGATCCGGCGCAGGTCCTGAGCGGCGGCCACCTCCAGGACTTCGCCATCGGCCTCCAGGTCCCGGACGTCTCGTACTCGCACCGCGGGGAGGGCGACGGCCGGCAGGTTCAGTTCGTCGACGAGGCCGGCACGTCGGCCACGATCGTCCGTTACGGCGACTGGTGGGAAGAGGACGCAGTCCGCTCGTGGGGACCCCGCGACCTGTGGGCCGAGGTCACCGCGGCGTACACCTGGTACGAGGAACAGGGCCGCCCCCACATCACCCGCTACGGCGTCTCGATCGACGCCGCCGGCCAGCGGGTGTGGCTCGATGATCCCAGCCGCCTCGTAGGGGCCTGACAGTCACCAGGGAGCAGCACGATGAGGTCACGGGGTGCGGGCCGGGCCTGCGGTCAGCCGGTGGCGCGCGGGTAGTAGTCCGCGAACTGGTCGGCCAACTCGGCGAGCGCGTCAGCGGAGGCACGAAGCTGCGTACACCACCGTTGCGCGGTCGGTGCCGTAGCCGTGGCGGCGGGTGGCGAAGGTGAGGGCGAGCGCGGTGCGCAGGCTGTCCCGCATGGGGTGCCGGGGGCGCTCGACGTCTGGATCAAGGCCCCGGCGGGTGATGGCGTCACCACGCCGGGGCCGCAGTCATCTCACGCGCGTCTCACAGACCACACGTAAGGTGACGGGATATGAGCCCCTGACCGGGATTCCTGCGGGTCCTGGTGGACCCTGTGGAACCCTTGGAAGGTGTCTATGTCGGAAGCGGTGGAGTACGACGTAGTGGTGCTCGGCGGGGGTCCGGCCGGCGAGAACATCGTGGACCGGACCCGCGCCGCGGGCCTGAGTACGGCCCTGGTCGAGAGCGAGCTCGTCGGCGGTGAGTGCTCGTACTGGGCCTGCGTGCCGAGCAAGGCGCTGCTGCGCCCCGCCCTGGCCAGGGCCGACGCGCGCCGGGTGCCCGGCCTCGCCGGCGCCGTCGGGGGCCCGCTGGACGCGGCGGCGGTGTTCGCGCACCGCGACTACTGGACCGGCAGCTGGAAGGACGACGGCCAGATCGACTGGCTGGACTCCATCGGCGCGCACGTCTACCGCGGCCACGGCCGGCTGTACGGCGTCCGGAAGGTCGCCGTCACCAGCCCCGAGGGGGAGCACCACGTACTCTCCGCCCGGCACGCCGTCGTCGTCGCCACCGGCACCCGGGCCGTGGTCCCCGGGCTGCCCGGCATCGCGGAGGCCCGGCCGTGGACCAGCCGCGAGGCCACCTCCGCGCAGGCGGCGCCGGGCCGGCTGCTGATCGTCGGCGGTTCGGTCGTGGCCGCCGAGATGGCCACCGCCTGGCAGGCCCTGGGCTCCGAGGTCACCGTGCTGGTACGGGGCTCCCGGCTGCTGCCGCGCATGGAGCCCTTCGCCGGGGAGCTGGTCGCCGAGGCGCTGCGCGAGGCCGGCGCGGTGGTGCGTACCGGGGTCGAGGTCGAGGCGGTCGTACGGGACGGGTCGACCGGCCCGGTCACGGTGGTGCTGGCCGGCGGCGAGACTCTGGAGGGCGACGAACTGCTGATGGCCACGGGCCGCTCGCCGCGGACCGAGGACATCGGGCTGGAAACGGTCGGGCTGACCCCCGGCGACTGGATCGCGGTGGACGACGGCTGCCGGGTCCCCGGACACGACTGGCTCTACGCGGTCGGTGACGTCAACCACCGGGCACTGCTCACCCACCAGGGCAAGTACCAGGCCCGGATCGCGGGCGCCGCCATCGCCGCCCGGGCGGCGGGCGCGGGCGTCGACACCAGGCGCTGGGGCGCGCACGCGGCGACGGCCGATGCGCTGGCCCTCCCGCAGGCGGTGTTCACCGACCCGGAGGCCGCGGCCGTGGGACTGACCCTCGCGGAGGCCGAGCGGGCCGGCCACCGGGTCCGCGCCGTCGACCACGACCTCGGGAAGGTCTCGGGCGCGGGCCTGTACGCCGACGGCTACCGCGGCCGGGCCCGCATGGTCGTGGACCTGGACCGGGAGGTCCTCCTCGGCGCCACCTTCGTCGGCCCGGGCGCCGCCGAACTCCTGCACGCGGCCACCATCGCGGTCGCGGCGGAGGTGCCGATCGAGCGGCTCTGGCACGCGGTTCCGGCTTTCCCGACGATCAGCGAGGTCTGGCTCAGGCTCCTGGAGGCGTACCGCGGTTGAGGAAAATGGAGCGGAGCCGACCCGCCGCCGCCGAGTAACATCCCCGAATGCCGAAGACGATCGAGACGCTGAGCCCCGAAGCCGGGCGGGCCGACACCGCGGCCCTGCGCGGGTACGACGCGGACGCCGTGGCGAGTTGCGCGGCCGACGCGGCGCAGCCGTGGTGGCGCCGCAAGGCCTGCGCGCAGGCGTTGGCCGGGCGGGTGCCGCAGCAGCGCGTGGCCGAGCTGGTCGCCTGCCTCCAGGACACCGGTGACGCGGGCTCGGTGCGCATCGCCCTGCTGGAACTCCTCGCGGACCGGCCTGAGCTGCTCCCCTGGCTGCGGGACGAGGAGAGGCTCCAGGAGAGCGCGTACGGCATGCCCGAGGCGGTCCTCAGGGCGCGCGGCGCGCTCGGCGACCGTACGGCGGCGGGTGCCTTGGCGACGCTCGCCTTCAGCCCGTGGCGCCACCGGCGGGCGATCGGCGAGGCGGGGCTGGACGAACTGGCCGCCCGGTACGGGCTCGACGCGGTGCTGGCCGAACTCGGCGGGGCCCGGCCCGAGGACCGCGCCTTCGGCGTCCGGATGCGGCACCGCGCAGGCGAGGACGTGACGGGCGCGCTCGCCGACCCCGACCGGGGCGTGGCGTACCTCGCGCAGACGCTGCTGACCGACCGGGAGCGGCTGCGCGGTTACCTCGGCGAGGCGCCGACGCAGGAGGCGAAGCTGTGGGCCGCGTACGCGCTGCACCGTCTGACCGATGACATCGCCGAGACCCGCAGGGTGTACGAGGCGCTGGGGCGGCCCCGCACCGAGGTGGCCGGCCTGGACGAGGAGATGCGCGCGGCGATCGTCCACGAGTACGGGCACGAGTGCGCGGAGCGGAGCGACCCGCGGTGGCGGATGGAGGCCCTGTGCACCGAGCCGCCGTCCGCGCCCGAGCCGGCCGAACGGCTGCGCCGGGCCGTGACCGCGCTCACCGCCGCGGGGCTCGCGCCGAAGCCGCCGGTCTCCTGCGGGGACGCCCACCGCCAGGGGGGCGGTACGTACGACGTGATCGGCTACGGCGAGAGCGGCGGCGAGGTGTTCATCAGCACGCTCGGACGGTTCGCCACCGATGACGACGACGATCCGGCCGTCCGCCGCGCCCTCGAATCGGCCGGCTTCCGCTGGATCGACCAGGCCGTCGGCGCGATCCGGGTCACCGGCCTCGGGGTGTACTACTTCGGCAGGCGCGACCCGTTGGACGTCCACACGCTGCTGTTCTACTGGCAGGACTAGGGACAGTCCGACGAAGGAGCCACCACCCGTGATCGTGATCGCCCACCTCAGTGACACCCACCTCGACGGCGGGAGCCGGGCCGCCGGGCGTACCCGCGCCGTGATGGCGTACCTGGACGGACTCCCGTACGACCTCGACGCGGTGCTCGTCAGCGGGGACATAACCGACCACGGGACCGCGGCCGAGTACGAGGAAGCCCGCAAGGCGCTCGACTCCCGCCACCCCGCGGTCCTGTGCCCCGGCAACCACGACGACCGCGCGGCCTTCCGGCAGGGCCTGTTGGGCGAGGCGGACGCACCCGCGGCCGCCGTCAACCAGGTGCTGCGGGGGGACGGCTTCGTGCTCGCGGCGTGCGACTCCTCCGTGCCCGGCGAACACCGGGGTTTCCTGGAGGACTCCACGCTGGCCTGGCTGGAGGCGGTGCTGGAGGAGACCCCGCACGACGTGCCGGTACTGGTGGCCTTCCACCACCCGCCGGTCGCGCTGCACATTCCGTACGTCGACGGGATCCGGCAGTTCGGCGAGGAGCGGCTGGCGGCGCTGGCCGCGCGGCACCCGCACCTGACCGCGTTCCTGTGCGGGCACGCCCACACCGGCGCCGCGACCACCTTCGCCGGGCGGCCGCTGCTCGTGGCGCCGGGAGTGGTGTCCACGTGCCGGCTGCCCTGGGAGGCCGCGACGGGCGCCGACGAGTACGTCCACCTCGACGAGCCGCCGGTCGTCGCCTTCCACGTCCTCGGCGGGGACGGGCGGCTGACGACGCACTACCGGGTGGTGGTCGACCGCCGGTAGCTGCGGCCGTCGCGGGTGCGGGTGAGGTGGCCCGAGGTGATCAGATACCGGCGCAGCGCCGAGCAGTCCTCGTGCACCGTGCGCAGGGCGTCGTTCACCTCGGGCTCCGTGTAGTCCCGGTCGGTCGCGAAGAGGGTCTGCGTGAGGTGGTCGAGCAACTGCTCGCGCCGGGCGGCCTTGCGCGGGATCGCGGTGAGGCGGCCGCCGGAGAACAGATCGGAGACGCCCCGTGCGGCGGCGGCGCGGTCGCGGGCCTCGGACGGCTGTTGGTGGTCGGTGCTCTGTGACATGCCCGCGAGCTTCACCCGCCGACCCCTCCGGAGGCAACGGAATTTTGGAAAAGTGACGGTCGTTCATCTTACTGAGCGGTAGTCCCGCCAGTACCCTCCCCGTGACCGGTTCCTGCCCCCCACGGAGGAGCACGTATGCGACGTCCCACCGCCCGCCTGAGAACAGCCGTGGCCACCGCCCTGGTTGCCCTCGGCGCCGCCCTGCTCTCCCCCCTCGCACCCGCGTCCGCGGCAGCGGGCGACACCCCGGTGCCGCTTCCCGTCGCCGACTACTGCGGCAATCAGTGCAGCGACATCCTGCCGCCCGGCCAGAACGGCAACGCCACCCTGGCGCAGATCCTCCTGCACAAGGCCTTCGGCACGATGCCGGGCCACGCCTCCGACCAACTGGCCCGCTACGACTCCCTGGTGGCGGGATACCCCGGCCTCACCGACGCCAAGGTCAACGACTTCTTCAACAACGCCTCCTTCGGCGTCGCCGCCGACCAGGTCGAGTCCACCACCAGCCCCCGCGCCGACGTGACCATCACCCGGGACAAGAAGACCGGCGTCCCGCACATCAAGGGCACCACCCGCTACGGCACTTCCTTCGGCGCCGGCTACGCCGCCGCCCAGGACCGCCTCTGGCAGATGGACCTCTTCCGCCACGTCGGCCGCGGCGACCTGACCCCCTTCGCCGGCGGCGCCCTCGCCAACCAGGGCCTGGAGCAGCAGTTCTGGCCGCAGGCCCCGTACACCGAGGCCGACCTCCAGGCCCAGGTGGACCGGATCCGCACCACCGAGGGCGAGCGCGGGCGCCTCGCGATGGAGGACGCGCAGGCCTACATCGACGGCATCAACACCTACCGCACCCAGTCCAAGGACGGCCGCTACTTCCCCGGCGAGTACGTCCTCACCGGCCACGTCAACTCCATCACCAACGCCGGTGAGATCCAGCCCTTCAAGCTCACCGACCTGATCGCGCTGGCCTCCGTCGTCGGCGGCCTGTTCGGCGGCGGCGGAGGCGGCGAGGTGCAGGCCGCGCTCTCCCTGCTCTCCGCGCAGCAGAGGTACGGGCTGGAGGAGGGCACCCGCGTCTGGGAGTCCTTCCGCGAGCGCGAGGACCCCGAGGCGGTCCTCACCGTCCATGACGGCACGAGCTTCCCGTACGCCCAGAAACCCGCGGACCCGCAGGGCACGGCGCTGCCCGACGCCGGATCGGTCACCGCGGAACAGCTCGTGTACGACCGTACCGGCGCGGCCGCCACCGCGGCCGCCGCCAACCCGCCGAAGCCGATGAAGCAGAGCATGTCCAACGCCCTGCTCGTCTCCGGCGCGAAGACCGCGAGCGGCCACCCGGTCGCCGTGTTCGGCCCGCAGACCGGCTACCTCGCGCCCCAACTGCTCATGCTCCAGGAGCTCCAGGGCCCCGGCATCAGCGCCCGCGGCGCGTCCTTCGCCGGCGTGAGCATGTACGTGCAGCTCGGCCGGGGCCAGGACTACGCCTGGAGCGCCACCTCCGCCGGGCAGGACATCACCGACACCTTCGCCGTGGAGCTGTGCGAGCCGGGCGGGGGCGCCCCGACCAAGGCGAGCACCTCGTACGTGTACCGCGGGACGTGCACCCCCATGGAGAAGCTGGAGCACACCAACGCCTGGAAGTCCTCCGTCGCCGACTCCACCCCGGACGGCTCCTACCGGATGCAGGTCTGGCGCACGAACTACGGCGTCGTCACCCACCGCGCCACCGTCGCCGGCAAGCCCGTCGCCTACACCGCGCTGCGCTCCACCTACCGCCACGAGGCCGACTCGATCATCGGCTTCCAGATGCTGAACGACCCGTCGTACGTCAAGGACGCCCGCACCTTCCAGCAGGCCGCCGAGCACATCGGCTACGCCTTCAACTGGTTCTACGCCGATGCGCGCGAAGCGGCCTACTACAACAGCGGGTTGAACCCCGTCCGCGCGGCCGGCGTCGACCCCGCGCTGCCGGTGCGGGCCAGGCAGCAGTACGAATGGCAGGGCTTCGACCCCGCCGCGAACACCGCCGCCTACACCCCGCCCGCCGAGCATCCGCAGTCCATCGGGCAGGACTACTACATCAGTTGGAACAACAAACAGGCCAAGGGCTACGGCGCGGCCGGCTTCGGGATGGGCGCCGTCCACCGCGGCGACCTCATCGACAAGCGGGTGAAGCCCCTCGTCGCGGCGGGCGGGGTCACCCGCGCCTCCCTCACCCAGGCCATGGCGGACGCGGCCGTCACCGACCTGCGCGCCGAGAACCTGCTGCCCGAACTGCTCGCGGTGCTGCGCAGCGCCCCCGGCACCGACCCGGCGGTGACCGCCGCGATCGACAAGCTCGCCGCGTGGCAGGCCGCCGGCGCCAAGCGCAAGGAGACCGCACAGGGCTCGAAGGCGTATGCCCACGCGGACGCCATCCGGATCATGGACGCCTGGTGGCCGCTCCTGATCGAGGCGGAGTTCAAGCCGGGCCTCGGGGCGCCGCTCTACGACGCCCTGCGCGCCTCCCTCAGCATCGACGAGGCGCCCAACGCGGGCCACGGACCCACCGGTTCGCATGCCGGCTCGGCTTTCCAGTACGGCTGGTGGAGCTACGCCGACGAGGACCTGCGCATGGTGCTCGGCCGCCCGGTGGCCGACCCGCCGTCCCAGGTCTACTGCGGCGGCGGCTCGCTCTCCGCGTGCCGCGACGCCATGGCCGCCACGCTGAAGCAGGCCGCCGCCGCCACCCCCGCGGCCGTCTACCCGGCCGACGGGACCTGCGCGGCCGGCAACCAGTGGTGCGCCGACTCGATCGTCCAGCGTCCGGTCGGCGGGCTGGCACACCCGCAGATCAACTGGCAGAACCGGCCCACCTACCAGCAGGTGGTGGAGTTCGCGGCGCACCGCTGAGGGCGCCGGGCACCGCGTACGAAAGGGCCCGCCGGCCCCGGATCGCTCCGGGGCCGGCGGGCCTCGTCGTGCGTCGTACGGGGGAGGGGCTCAGGGGCCGACGGTGATCTGCTGCGCCGGATCGGTGGTGTCGGTGACCTTGTACACGGCGTTGAAGGTGGACGAGGTCGCGCTCGTCGGACAGCCGAAGCCGCCGGTGACCTTGACCGGCACGGAGGCGTTGGCGAAGGTCAGGCTCGGCGGGGCGCCGTTCGTCCAGCTCCCGCTGACGCCGGCCGGGGCCGTGGGGGCGGCCGTGACGGTACACGTGGCCAGCCCGGTCGTCTTCAGCACCAGCCCGCCGACGGGCACGCCCATGGTGGCGGCGATCGGGGAGCCGTTCTGCATCGACACCGTCCAGGAGCCGCTGGTGGTGACCGTCGGGGTCACCCCCGGCAGGCTGGCGGTGCAGGAGCTGAACGTCGGCGGCGAGATCGGCGAGGAGACCGGCCCGGCCGCGTTGTGGTTGCCCGGGGCGGCCGGCACCGTGCCGGTCGAGACGGAGACCGAGCAGGTCACCGTGACCGATCCGGCCTTGAGCGTGGCCTTCCCGCTGAGGGTGGCATTGAAGGCGTGCCCGGCCGGGGTGACGGTGGTCGGCCCGGCCAGCGGCAGCGGCGCCGCGGTGGCGGAGACCGAGGCCAGCGACAGGGCTCCGGCCGCGGCCATCCCGAGGGCGAGCGCGGTGCGCGTACGGCTCATGGCTGTGCTCCTTGGGGATCGTGGTGCGGGGTGGGGGAGGCGGGTGTGACGGATGGGGCAGATGGGGCGGATGCGGCGGCGAGGAGCGCTTCCGGGTTCTCCGGGTCCCGTACGCCGGAGGCGCGCGAAGCGGCGTACGGCTGCCAGGCGAACATCAGGCCGCCGCCGAGAATGCCGAGCAGCGTGCCGATCAGGAACCCGCCGAGGTTCGACAGGACCAGCGCGGCGGTGGCGATGAGCGTGGTCAGGACGCCGGCCAGGCTGCGCTGCGGGGGAGAGAACCAGGCGGTGAGCCCGAGCACGATCATGACGATGCCCATCAGGACGGACGGGATCCCCGCCACTCCCTGGTGGAGCATGACCTTCAGCGGCGCCAGCGGCAGGGCGCAGATCTCGGCCCCGGCGAGGACCGCGAAGAGCCCGCCCCAGAACGGTCTGCTGCGCCGCCACCGCCGCCAGCGGCTCAGAAGCATTCCTTCTTGCCCTTGGCTATGTTCATGCTGAGCCCGGAGAGCTTGAAGGTGCCGGCGTTGGTTGCCCACGCCGTCTGCCGGAGATCGGTGATGCTGACACTGTCCGCCTGTTGGGCGAACAGGTCCTGCATGCCCACCGCTTCCGTCGGGCCCTTGTCCAGGGTGGAGGCGTCGCGCCCGATCTCGATGTTGGTGAAGACCGCGTCGCCACTGAGCTGCGTCGCGTCGACGAACAGGTTGCTCGCCTCGACGGGGTTCTTGTTCCCCGCGGTGAGGTTGAGCGAGATGTCACCGATGATCGGCAGCGTGGTGACCACCGACTGGCAGAGGCTGTGCAGTTTGGCCTCCCGGATGGCGGTGACGGCCACCGGGATGAGCTCCTCGCGGGCGTTGACGTCCACGCTGCCGTACTGGGCGAAGCCCTCGCCCTCAAGGCTCTTCGCCGACACCTTGAACTGCTGGCCCGACACGGCGAAGGAGGCGGCGAGCGCGCCCTGTGCGAGGGCGATGCCGAGACCCGCGGTCACGGCGACGGCGGGCACCGTCAGTACGGCGAAGCGGCGCCAGCGGACGCGGCCCGTGCCGCCGGACGGCTCGGGTAAGTTCGGGTTTGGGGTATCTGTCACGAGATCAACCCTTTAATCGGCTGTGCACCGTTGTTACCGACGAGTTGAATGTAAGAGTGCCAATGGAGGTTGGCAAGGTTGCTCGAGCGTACCTTTTCGGCCGACTCCTACTGCTCCGTACGCAGCAGTTCGGCGACCTCCGCGTCCACCCGGCGCGCCATCGCCCGCGCGAACTCCGTGGCCACGACCTCACCCGCCACCGGGCGCAGCGCCGCCACCGCCCCCGTGATGTGGTGAAGCTGTGCGGCCGAAAGTCGCTCCAGCCCCTCCGCACCGATCACGTGCATCCGGAACAGCGCGACGAACCGGTCCGCGAGCGCGGCCGCCTGCGTCTGTACGAAGTCCCCCGCGTCCAGGATCTCCGCGAGCGGCACCCCCGCCCGCACCAGCGTGAGCGTCGCCTCCAGCAGGCGCCGGCTGCGGTGGGTGACGCGGTCCCCGTCGACCGTTACGTAGCCCAGCTCGGCCGCCCGCCGGGTGTCCTCGGCGGTCGCCGTCGGGCCGAACAGCTCGCGCAGCTCGGCCCGGGTCATTGCGACCGGCTCCTCGTGCTCCCAGTCGCGGGTCATCTCCCGTTCCAGACCCAGGAGTTGGGAGATGCCGCCGCCCTGTTCCCAGGCGGCGAGCAGTTCCGCGATGCCGTTGACGGTGTAGCCGCGCCCCAGCAGGTCGCTGATCAGCCGGAGCCGGATCAGGTGGTCGTCGGAGTACCAGGCGATCCGGCCCTCGCGGCGGGGCGGCGGCAGCAGCCCGCGCTCCTGGTAGTAGCGCAGGTTGCGCACCTTGACCCCGGCCGCCCGGGCCACGTCCTCCCGGCGGTAGCGCCCCGGTCCGCTGCCACTGATGTTGCTCATCCGGCCGAGTGTAGGACTTACCGGCAGGTCACATGGGGCGCTGCCGCGCGGGGCGCTGCCGCGGGAGGCGCTTCCGCAGGGGGGCTCCCGCTGCCGCCACCGCTACTGCCCCCGCTGCTGCTCCCGCCGCTTGACCGCGCGCAGGACCACGAACTTGGGCTCGCTCGCGGCGACTTCGTTGTTGCCGAAGAGGCGCTGCAGATGGGTGTGGTAGCCCATGTGACGGTTGGCGACCACCCACAGCTCGCCGCCCGGTCGCAGCGCCTTGCGCGACTGCGCGAACATCCGCAGCGCCGTCGCGTCGGTCGTCGCCTGGTGGGAATGGAAGGGCGGGTTGCACAGGATCAGGTCCACCGAACCCGGCGGCAGCATCGCGACCCCGTCGCCGACGATGAACTCCGCACGGTCCAGGCGTCCTTGGATGTTGGCGCGGTACGTGGCCTCGGCCGAGGCCACCGCCTGGTACGACTCGTCCGTGAAGACGACCTCGGCGTCCGGGTCGGCCACCGCGACGGCCGTGCCGACGATGCCGTTGCCGCATCCCAGGTCCACGACCCGGGCCCCGTCGGTGTTGGTCGGGATGTTCTGGAGGAAGAAGCGGGTGCCGACGTCGAGGCGGTCCGCGCAGAAGATGCCGGCGTGGTTGACGACGGTCAGGCCCGAGCCCGACCCCGCCTCCTGGTCCACCGTGTACGTCACCGGCCACGGCCCGGGGGTCGTGGGGTGCACGGCGCCGGGGGTCCCGGGCGTACAGAAGATGAGCCGGGCCTTCTTCTCGGCGAGCGAGGTCTTGGTCGGGCCCAGGATCTTCTCGAAGAGCCGCAGGGTGGAGGTGTGGATCTCCTTCACCATGCCGGTGCCCACCACGACGGTGCCCGCGTGCACGTGCGGGGCCACCCGGTAGAGCTGGTCCTCCAGCAGCGCCAGGCTCTTGGGCACCCGTACCAGCAGGACGTCGATCCGCTCCGGCGGCGCGTCCTGCGTGGTCAGCAGCGTCACCGTGTCCTTGGCGGTGCCGATCCCGGCCCGGTCCAGGTTCGCGGCGGTGGCGGAGCGGGTCAGCGAGGAGTCGGTGATCTGCGTCGGGCGGTACGCGGAAAGCGCCGTCGTCAGCGCCCCCCAGCGGTCCCCGATCACGGTGATCTGCCCGGCGTCGGCCAGGTCCACCGGGCCGCGATCGCCGGTACCGGATTCGAGATGGTGCAGCAGGTACTCGTCGGCGGCGTCCCAGGCGCGGAGCCGGTCGCGCGGGTCCTGGGGGAAGCGGGTGAGCTCGTAGGAGCCGAAGGGCGTGGTCAGACGGTTCATATTGCCCCCAGGCTAACCGAGTGGGCGCCCCGGCCCCATGAGCGGGGCCGGGGCGCCCGCTCCCGTCTTCAGTCCTCGGGGAACTCGCCGGCCATGGCGGCGGCGATCCGCAGGTACGGGGCCGCCTCGGCCGCCCGGCCCTGGCGCTGCAGCGTGCGGCCGAGCATCAGCTGTGCGTAGTCCTCCACCGGCCAGCGCTCCAGGATGGCGCGCAGCTCGTGCTCGGCGCGGGCGAGCTGGGCCGAGTGGTAGTAGGCGCGGGCCAGCAGCAGCCGGGGCGCCAGCTGCTCGGGGGCCTCGCCGGCCAGTGCCGCGAGGACGCGGGCGGCCGTCGCGTACTCCTTCGCGTCGAAGAAGAGCCCGGCCCGCTCCCAGCGCTCGGCTGCCGTGCCGTGCTCGAGGTACGCCGCCGACGCGGTCGTCGCGGTCGTCGCGTCCATCGCGTCCATCTCAGTCATCGCGTCCCTTCCGCCGTTCAGGTGGTGCGTCCGAGCCCTCCAACACGTGCCGACGGCTGAACATTCCACGGACCGCGACGGCGGCCGCGGTACTAAGTTGGGCGGCATGAGCAATCTCGATCGCCAGCCCGCTCTCTCCGCCTGCGGCGGCCGCGGTTTCGTCGTGGCCGAACCCGTACGGGAACTCCTCAGCCCGCGCACGGTCAAGCTGGGGGAATCCACCGAAGTCCGCCGACTCCTGCCGAACCTGGGCCGCCGCATGGTGGGCGCCTGGTGCTTCGTCGACCACTACGGCCCCGACGACATCGCCGCGGAGCCCGGCATGCAGGTCGCCCCGCACCCGCACTCCGGGCTGCAGACGGTGAGCTGGCTGCACGAGGGCGAGGTCCTGCACCGCGACAGCGTGGGCAGCCTGGAGACCATCCGCCCCCGCGAGCTGGGCCTGATGACATCCGGCCGGGGCATCAGCCACTCCGAGGAGAGCCCGCGCCCGCACGCCCGCTTCCTGCACGGCGCGCAGCTGTGGGTCGCGCTGCCCGACGCCCACCGTGACGTGGAACCGCACTTCCAGCACCACGCGGAACTCCCGCACGTCACGGCCCCCGGCCTGACCGCCACCGTGATCCTGGGCACCCTGGACACGGCCACCTCGCCCGGGACGGCGTACAGCCCCATCGTCGGCGCGGACCTCGCCCTCGCGGCGGGCACCGAGACCAGGCTCCCGCTCGACCCGGACTTCGAGTACGCGGTCCTGTCGATGTCGGGCGAAGCCCACGTCGACGGCGTCCCGGTCCTCCCGGGCTCGATGCTCTACCTCGGCTGCGGCCGCACCGAACTCCCGCTGCGCGCAACCTCGGACGCGGGCCTGATGCTCCTGGGCGGCGAGCCGTTCGAGGAGGAGATCGTGATGTTCTGGAACTGGATCGGACGGTCCCAAGAGGATATCGCAGGCTTCCGTGAAGAGTGGATGAATGGCAGCCGTTACGGCGAGGTGAAGGGCTACGACGGCCCTCCGATTCCTTCCCCAGAACTTCCCCCAACTCGCCTGAAGCCTAGGGGAAGGGTGCGCTGAACTGTGCTGATGCCGCCAGGGGTGAGCCGGACGGAGTGGCTGTCATTTCGTTCCGCTTCCAGTCGCCTGGCGGGAGTCGATGCGCTCTTTGGAGAGGTTCTTGATCTTGAAGTCGAGTCTCATGTAGAGCAGGCTGTGGTCAGGTCCAGTCGGACGAATGCCGACCCTTTGCTGACTCTACTGATGAGTAGTTAGATGTCTGGAGAGAAGGTCCGGGCGCGTCGCCCGTCAGAGGAACGTCACGCCGAGGGGTCTGGTCCTGGACTCTTCCGCTGCTGGGGACAGTCAACAAAGGGCGGTTTTGAAGCCGCCGGTGTCGCTCGGCAAGGGGCGCATGCCTCGCCGGGTGTCCAGTGGGTGCCCACCCCATGGATCAAGCCCCGGGGTGGGCACTGGTTGGGAAGGCCCGAGTGCGGCCCTTGCACAGCTCGCCCTACCAGCTGCCATGCTTACTCGCTGATCTGATGAGGCTGCACTTCAGTCGACAACAGATTCTTCGTCTGTCGGCGGGACACGAAACGCACCTATTGGCCAGCCAGGACGGCAGCTGGGGCGCCGAACGGCGGGGCGCTGGTCCGTGAATGGTCCGGATCTTGGTCGACCTCCTGGTGCTACGTCTCAGTCGCGGACCTGCCGGCGTCATAGGCCCTCCGCGCGCTGTGATGTATCGGGCCCGCCAGCCAGGGTGGCGGCGTATCGCTTCGAGGCGTGCAACGTGTGCGGCATGCGGTACTGCGCTCATACCGGCGGCCGCACGGACACGTTCACGATCACGTGCTGCTTCAAAGACCTCAGTACCGGTGAGCAAGGGAAGTTCTTGGAGTTGCTGACCACCGAACCAGGTGGTGAGAGCGCGCTGTACATCACGCTCAAGGCTCAACTCATGGACCCGCTCCGGCCGAACCGGATCTCCGTCACGACGCGCACCGGTCCAGACGGCAAGGGGCCGACGCTGGATGGCACGGCGAGGGAGCTCCTCAAGGCCACCTATCTACGACCTCTGCGTGATGCCGAGGCTGAACTGCGCGCCGGACGCGGGTCTCGTCTGTCCCATCCCGGAACAGATTCCGTACGAGCCCTCGTCCGCCCGGTCATCGACACCCCCTTGGTTCCGCTCGGTCGGCTGGAACGAGATCCCGGAACCGACGGTGGGCGGGTCCGAGCCCTACTGCTCGACATGCTCACTGTCCCCCTGGGCGAAGAGAGGACATGGAGGTCGCTGACTGACCGGCGCACCAGCACGCTGCTTGCGCTCACCGATGTGCGTCAAGGTGACCTGTCGGTGCTGGACCAGGCAGCTGTCTTCACCTCACAGGGGAGCGCGCTGGCTCTCCGCGGGAATGCGGCCCCCCTGAGCTCGATCGCCGGCACCATCCAAAGTGCCAAAGGCGAGACGCATGCGGCAACGCTCATCGTGGACTGCCTGGGGAGAACCGGCAGGCGATACGACGTGAAAGAGGCCATCGCCTTCCTGGCCGACCAAGGCGATCTGAACCGGGCGCCGGAAACCGTGAAGCAGGCCATGCAGCTGATCTTCGTGGGCGCTACCCGCCCCACCCACCTGCTTGCCTTTGCGACCCTCCGGGAACATGCGGCGCCTCACGTCGATGCGCTCGAAGCCCGAGGCTGGTCCATCTGCGATGTGGCTGCCACGCGCTGACGTGTGGCGGTCTGCATCCGCCACCTTCGAGCTGATCGAGGATTCGGACGTCGCGTCCAGGAAGCTCGCCGCGATGCCAGGCATGTCGGGATACGGCAGCAGGGCCCGAATCTTTGTGGATCCGGGCCCTGCTTGGTAGTAGCGGGGACAGGATTTGAACCTGCGACCTCTGGGTTATGAGCCCAGCGAGCTACCGAGCTGCTCCACCCCGCGTCGGTGAACCCCACCTTACGGCACTACAAGGACCGCCCCTGACCAGCGCTGACTTGCACAGACATCATGCTGCGCCGTGGTGGTGATGCATGACGCTCCCGCAGCGGGAAGTCAGGCTGTTCACCGACAACCGGGCGTCCCGCTCTGCCAGGCTTCCGGCCGTGTGAGCCGGCCGAACTGCCGACCGGGTCCACGGCCGGGCATCGATTCACCGTGCCGCTGATCGACATGCCCACGTACGGCGACTACCCCCTGCGTCGCCTCATCTCCGGCCTCGTCTCCGATACCGCGCAGCACTGTCCAGAGCGTCCACCTGGATCGGCCCATCTACGGGCCGCAGATGAGTCGGAGCCGGCGGTCCGGGCTACAAGCGGGGCACCGACGCGGGCGTCATCAACCAGGGCCTGTTCTACATGGCCTGGCTGGTCGACCACTGGGACGCATTCCGGCACCTGGTCCGCGACCGGCTCGGGGTTCACGCCGCGGCCCAGGTGCTCTGGAGCGCACCGAGGCTGATCTGCGTGGCCGGCGACTTCACCGGCTACGACATCCACGCCGTCCGCGAGCACCGACACGCCATCGACCTGGTCCGCTACCGCGGCGGATGCAGAACTACGCCTGCCTGGTCCCGCCGAAGAGGGCCAAGCTGCTGGTCTACTTGAAGGCGGACCCGGCGAAGGTCAACCTGGTGCCCGACTTCGCGCGGGACGTGACCGGGCTCGGCCACCACGGCACCGGCGACCTGGAGCTGACGCTCCAGACCGAGCGGGACTTGGAGCGGGCGGCCGAGTATTTTCGGCAGAGTTCGGCAGAGTTCGGCAGAGTTACGCGGTGGCGTAGCCGCACCGCGCCGGGCGAGTGGTGCGTGGGACGCCTGAAGGGGGTGCGGCGGGGTGGTGCCTTTCGATGGTTCGGGCAGGGGTGGCGGGGGAGTATCAATGATCCAGCGATTCCCCGGTTTGGCTGACCGGGGGCTCCTGCTAGGTTCGGCCGCTGCCTTCGCCCGCGTCTGACTGAGCTCCTCGCCAGCATCGATCGAGTGGTCTCCCCTTCCGGAGGCCCGCCCCGCATCCGGTGCATTGTCAAGGCACGCGCTTTGATGACCGGCGGAAGAGTGTCAAGCCCTCTGCGCTCGTCGGGTGCGGCCCTTGTCGACGCCTCTTCTCATCAGTCAACCGCTCCAGTCCTCGCCGTAAGCTCTGCACATCGTGTGAAGGGCCCTGAGGCTGGATGACAAGCCCTGCCGACGGGGTCGGGGAGTGGCTGAAGGATCACCGCTTCGGCCGAATCCCCGTAACCGGTTACGGGCTCGTGCTGTTGAACGGAGCCGATGCCGTAATCCCTGCGGCAGGCCCCCTCCTCTAGGAGATTTCGATGTCGCGTATCGCAAAGGCCGTAGCCGTTACCGCCGCAGCCGCTGCTGTCCTGGCCGGCAGCGCCGGCATGGCCGCCGCGGATGCCACCGCCGAAGGCGCTGCCATCGGCTCCCCCGGCGTCCTGTCCGGCAATGTCGTGCAGGTACCCATCCACGTCCCGATCAACGTCTGCGGCAACACCGTCAACGTCATCGGCCTCCTCAACCCCGCCTTCGGCAACACCTGCATCAACAACAGCGGGAACGACAAGGCCGACCACCACAAGGCCGACCACCACGGCGAGCACTGAGCACCCAAGGCTGACCTGCGAGCAGCCACCACAGTGTCGGAACCTGCAGATCACGCCATCCTCTGAACCAGCCGCAGGGCACAAGCCCTGAGCGCTCCGGCCTCCCCCCCCAGAGGGGAGGCCGGACCGCCGCCGCGGCTCGCCGTGGAAGCGGTGCCGGTACATGGGCAGCGCGTCGATGTCGCTGTCGGTGACCTTGGCGCCGGTGTCGTAGGTGTCTGGGTCGAGTTCGGCGTGGACTTTCACGGCAGCCGGTGCTCGATCTTGTTCCACTTCGAGGTACCCGGCGTCATGTGGCAGGCCGTGGTCCGCGACGAACCAGCGCAGGTTTTCCGGATCAGGTGGCCTGCCGCTCGGGGAATACGCGTGTGGCTTGTGCGATGAGGATCGCGACGTCGTCGTGGTCGTCGGGGGTGCCGCAGGGCTTGCAGGAGCCGTTGGCAGGTGTCGTCCAGAGGCCGGGGTGGTTCGTCGAGGGTGCGCAGGAGGGTGTTCAGGCGTTCGTCGATGGGGTGGTGGCGGGTTTCGACGAGGCCGTCGGTGTAGAGAACGAGCCGGTCGCCGGGGCCGCAGCCCGCGTCCCGGGCGACGGCCAGCGGCAGGGCGCCGATCGAGGCGGGCTGGTCGACCACGACCAGGACCTTCCCGTAGTTCGGCAATCACGTTACGAAGAGCGTTGCCAGCGGACCGGCGCTCCTGCCGTGATTAGCGATCTGCCGGCGCCCTCCGGCCCAGTGACACCCCCCCCGGGCATGTTGCGGCGAGACCCGCCGCCACGAGGCGAGGTAATCACCCGTTGGGCTGGCTCGCAACGGCGAGTCGAGGGTGCGCTCGTCACTACCTCGGCAGCTACTGAAGACGCGCCACCGGCGGAAGGAGTGGATGGCCCAGTCGGGGCTGTCAGCTGTGTTGCCGCCCCAGCCGGTCCACGCCGGCAGGACGTTTCCCTGCTTGACACAGGTGTCGAAGCGCAGGCCTGCCCCGTTGCCGGGGATGGGGGCCGTCCAGTCGATCAGCCGGGATCCGACCTTCAGCGGCCAACCGATCTCTCAAGAGCGGTGGCCGCGACGACGGGCGCGGAGGCCCAGGGAGGGTCTTGGCGCCCACCGTCACGACCCAACCTTGTCACGACACGAGAATTTGTCGATCTGTGTCTCGGTCGGCTTGTGGCCCGTCTCCCATTTTCCGGGCTCGGCCGTGGCGACAGACGGCAGCTGGTCTTTGAAATCACGGGTCCAGTCGGCGGACCTGACGTATTCCTTCAGCGCCTCCCTGAGCTTGCCGCATGCTTCACGGTGCCCCTTGGGCAGGCCGATTCCGTAGTACTGGGCGTCGCTGAGGGTCACGTCGGGGACGACCTCCAGGTCTTTGTGGACCTGGCTGAAGCCGTAGAGGATCAGCTGGTCGGTGGAGACGGCGCGTACCCGGCCCGCCTTCAGTTCGTCTATACAGTCTGTGGCCGTGCGCTTCTGCACAGGCACCATGTGCGGCGCCTCCCGCTTGATCGTGGCCTCCGAGGTCGTGCCCGCCCAGACACAGACGGTCGCGCCATCGAGATCGCTCAGGCTCATGACCGCCGGGCCGCCCTTCTTCACCATGAAGCCCTGGAACGTGATCGCGTACGGTCCTGCGAAGTCATGGGCAGGCTCTCCATTGCTCCCGGTCAGGCGCTCGTTGTTGATGGAGTACGTGGCGACGACCAGGTCGACGGGATGCTCTCCGTCGAGGCTGACCTGCCGAACTGCGGACTCCACGCTCTTGAAGTCGGCCTTCTTGCCCAGGGCCTCCGCGGCCCTCTCGCTGACCCTGATGTCGAAGCCTGAGTACGGCGGGTAACCCTGCTCGGCGTAGCCCGTTCCCGGCTGGTCCACCTTCACGCCGATGCGTACGTCGCCCTCCGGCCAGGACGACCCACACCCGGACACGGCCGTGAGGGCGAGCAGCACGCAACCGGTCAGCGCCGCGGGGAACTTGTGACGTCTCACAGCAACCACCCGTCCTTGTCGTACAGCGCCACGTCCACGAACCGGAGGTCGAGCAGGCAGCCCTTCGCTGCCTCGACCACCGCCCGCAGCCGGACCCCGCCCTGGGTTCCGTGCAGATCGATGTAGCCCATCTCCCCGTCCCTGAGGCGGATCGCCTCGCCGGTCTGTGCGGTGCCGTTCACGACCGGGGCGACGGTGACCGTCGAGTCGACCGCGCACATTCCGGTGGGGTAGTGGTCTGGCAGTTGGGCACGCAGCCGCAGGTGCGAACGGGACGCAGCAGCGTCGACGGTCGCCGTCACCACGGCCTTGTCGGCCAGAGAGCCGTCCCCGTTGACGACCACGGAAACGCTCAGGTCCCCGTGCGCGGACAGCTGCTGATAGCAGAGCGCCGAGAGTGTCGCGCACGCAACGACGCCCAGGGTCAGCGCGCCAACCCACCCGGGCGGCTGCGTGCCGCGCCCGCAGAGTGACCACAGGCACAGCGCGCACAGCACGGCGCAGACGGCCAGTATGACGACGTACCAAGTGCGCTGCGCGCCCGACCCCTTCGGCAGCATGCTGATACCGATCACCAGCCCCACGACCACAACGATCATGGCAACCACCTGGATCCAGGGGCCGCTATACCAGTTGTACGTCACATTCTGAATGCCGGTGCTGGTGTTGACGGCGGTGTTATCGCCGTGCGAGGAGAACTGGGACATCAATTAAACGTGACGTTCTGGGTGCCAGGTCCGCTGTTCACGGCGTTCTTGCCGCCGTACTGGTTGATCTCAGTGTGCGCCGCGGGCTGTCCCAGGGCGTCACGGATGGCGGTCAGGTCCTCTGCGGTCAGGCGTTCCAACAGCGGTCCCAGAACCTCGTCGTCCGGGGCATCGTCGCCCCCACCCCTCAGCACCGCGTCCAGGCCTGGTGCGACGGCCCGGCCCCTGCGGGTCAGCACTCCACGGATTCGGTCGGAGATCTCTGGCCAGGACATCTGGCCCATGATGCCCGCGATCGCGTTCATCGCCGCTGTCGCGCCGGCCACGACAATCTCGTCCGCCATCATCAACTCCCAGTCAGAGCTACATGTTGGCGCAATGGTACGAGCCCGGGGCTGTCCGTCCGGGCAACAACGACAATCCCTGCACCCCACCAGTAACATGGTCAGCACGAACACCACGGTCACCACCGGCTTCTACTGTCCGCACCGGCCAGCCGCAGATCCTGCCCCGTCTCACGGACCTACTACGAATGCAAGCGCCGCGAAGGCAAGAACCACTAGCAGGCACTGAAGTCTCTCGCCCGCCGACGAGCCAACGTTCTACGGGCAATGATCTGCGACGGAGCGTTCCATCAAGCCCCGCCGCCAGTCACATCGGCGGCTAGACAGAAGAATTGGGAAGCCTCTGTCCGGGGAAGAGGCTTGTCCAGGTCCGGGCCTTGAGGCCGTTCTGCCCGTCGGGCCCGGGGGGCAGGCCATCCGCGCTGGCCACATCAGCGTTTGCCGCGGATGCCCCGCATGACGGTGGCCACGGCGGACAGTACGTCCGCCCGGTGCGCGGAATCTGTCCCGTGTGTGGTGATGCGGATGATACGGACGGCTGCGACTGCCAGAATCAGCAGTGTGGCCAGCGAGACAAGCGCACCGATGACCAGGAATTCCATGGCGTGTCCATCCCCTTCGGGCCGTGCTCGCGCCAGGCGAGCGTCGAATGCCCTCATGAAGCCACCAGAGGGACGAGCCCTCTCCCGGGTCCGGAGCCTCCGGATTGCTCGGCGCGTTCGTACAGGTCACAGCCGTAGCTCCGGGGATGTGACCGGACGCTCCGGACAAGCGGTGGTACTGCCCCGGTGGCCGGCACGGGGGGCGGCTGCGGGGGGTCGTCCGTGACGCCGTCGCACGTCCCCGACGAACCTCTGGAGTCCCGGCTGTCGGCGGAGTTGCGTCTCCTGTGGGCCGAGTACAAACGGGTGACCGGCTCGGCAGTCCAAGCCAGGATCGCTCAGGCCACCGGAACCCGCCGGTCCACCCTCAACGACTGGTTCACCGGGGCCAGCACGCCCACCGACTTCGACGCGCTGTGGCCCGTCCTGGAGCATCTGCTCAAGGCTGTGCACCAACGCCGTCCCCTCCCGCCGCTCGGACAGCCGCTCGCCAGGAACGACCTGGAGCGAGCCGCCGTGGACCGCCCCTGGTGGGCCGAACAGCAAGGCCGCTGGGAGGCGTTGCACCGCGATGCCCTGCTCGGCCGGAGCGTGCCGGACCACCTCGTGGTGGACGGTCAGCGGTATGTCACCGAGCCCTTCCCGGACGCAGCCGGCAGCCAGGACTGGGGGACACCTCCCGCGCCGAGCCGCCTGCTGGGCGCCCATCACCACGTGATCGACTTCGTGGGGCGGCACGAGGAGCTGGAGTCCTTGGCGCAGTGGCGTGACGATCCCTCCGTGGCATGGGCCGTGCAGGTGTGCTGCGGCCCAGGAGGTCAGGGCAAGACCCGGCTCGCCCAGCACTTCGCCGCGAAGTCGCAGGCACTGGGCTGGCAGACGGTGACGATACGTCCGCAGAGGCCGTTGTCCGCCCTCCGGCGGCCACGTACGGAGCCCGCAGCGCAGAACGGAACCGGCGGGGCAGCGTTACAGCCGGGCCGTGCGGCGGGCTCCTCGGCAACGGGCCATCGCACGGCGCCGCGCAGACCGGTCAGGCGGCTCGTCGTCATCGACTACGCCGACCGCTGGCCCGTCGACCACCTGCTCGCCGCGCTGGCAGCAGTCCTCGTCTCGTCCCGCGTACGGGTCCTGCTCTTGGCCAGGGCTGCGGACAGTTGGTGGGGCCGGGTGCGAGCCGAACTGGAAGAGGCGGAAATCGCCCACAACGCCTTCCCGCTCGCTCCGATCGCCTCGGGGGAAGCAGAACGCGCGGACCTCTTCGACCGGGCCGTCCGACAGTTCGCCGAGGTGCTGCAATTGCCCGGCGGCGTAACCGCCCGGAAGCCCGCCGGCCTGGCCGAAGACCGCTACGGGCAGGTCCTGGCCATCCACATGGCGGCGCTGGCCGCAGTCCTGGCGCCGACGGAGGGAAGCCACGCGGACGACGCCTCGGGTCCCCCCTCACCGGGACCGGAAATCCCGGGGGGCCTCTCGGCGCTCCTGCTCAGGCGCGAACAGGCGTACTGGCGTTCTCTGGTCGCCATCGATCCGGGTGGGGTGCGAACGGCGGATCTGGAACGCACCGTGTTCATTGCCACCCTCACCCGCTCGACCCCCTACGACGAAGCGGTGGACGCGGTGGCACGCGCACTGGAGGTGACGCGCGCTGAGGCCAGAGTGGCGGTCGAAGCCCACTCGGCCTGCTATCCGTCGGAGACATCGGTACTCGAACCCCTTCTCCCGGACCGTTTGGGCGAGGACTTCCTGGCGCTGGTCCTCCCGGGCCGGACATCGGTGGACTACACACCTGAACGCCTCACTCCCCAGTGGTCGCAGGACGCCTTGCCACACATCCTCCACGTACCCGCCACTCCCCGGGCGGTACGGGTGCTGCCCGAGGAACTGTTCGGACGGCTGGCGGCGGGGCCTGAGGCCGGCCGCGCACACGCCCGCGACCGAGCCGCGCGCACCCGTGTGCAAGAAGGACTCGGCATGCTGGTCGAGGCGGCAGCGCGGTGGCCGCACGTTGCCGAGCGGCACCTCAACACCCTTTTCGGCACGTGGCCCGGACTCGCTTTCGCGGCGAGCGGCCCGGTCGTGGCCAGATTCGCCGCTTTGGCGGAGGCGAGCCCTGAGGCCCTCGGGCGCATCTACCTCCTGCTGCCCTGGGGAAACGCCGAGTTCGCCGATGCCGCTGCCGCGGCACTCGAACGGTGCCTGCCGAGCCTGCTGTCATTGGGTCCCGAACCGGAGCAGCACGCCTTCCTGCTCCTGGAGTTCAGCCGCCGGCTCAGCTTCGCCGGTCGCCTCCACGAAGCGGCCGACGTGGCCGTCGAGGCGGTCGCGATCCTGGAGCGGGAAGCGGTCACCGCATCGTCCCCCCACCCCGGGCTGGCGGACGCCCTGCGTCAACTGGCCCAGATCCGCGCGGAGTCCCAGGAGCTCGAGCAGGCCATCGAAGCCGGGGAGCGCGCACTGGAGCTCCACGAGGCGCTGGCCGCTGAAGAGCCGCCCGCGGACGTCCTGGCACACAGCGCCGCACTCGTGCTCGTTGCCACCCTCCTGGTCCAAGTCGACCGGCATGCCGATGGCCTGCCGAGAGCGCAGAAGGCCGTCCGCCTGCTGGAGGCTGTTTCGAGCGAATGGCCTCGGTTGCCTGAGCCGGAGCACCAGGCGCGGCTGGCCGAGGCACTGACGGTGCTGGGCGCGATCCAAGCGGACCTCGGGTCGGCGAGCGAGGCCGCTCTCAGCAACTCGGCTGCCGCGGACCTGTACACAAGCCTCCCCGCGCACATCCTCGTATCATGGCAGGGTCACGTGCTCGCCAATCTCAACAACCGTGCCGTGCTGCTTTCCCGGACGGGGCGGGTCTCCGAGGCAGTCGAGGCGGCTGACATGGCGGTCGTCCTGGCCGAGCGGATGTACGGGGAGCGCCCGGATCTGCACGAGGCGGACCTTGCACGACTGTTGACGCTGCGCTCAGGTTTGCGCTGGCAGGAGGCTCCGGCCGATGCCGAGAAGGACGCCGGACGCGCCGCCGGGCTGTTGGCGGCGCGCATCGAGTCCCCGTGGCGCTCGCGGGAGCGGACCACCTACATGTGGGCCCTGATCAACCAGAGCCTGGCCCTGTCGGAGCTCGGCCGCCACGAGGATGCCTTGCGCCTCACCGAGAGTGCACGGTCGGCCGTCGTCCGTCTCTTTCCCGCGCGTTCGCCGGTGCTGCCCTCGACCAGCATGACGGTCGCCCACGTCCTCGCCACCTTCGCCGGAATCAGGCTCGAAGCCGGGAGGCAACTCGACCGGGCCCGGGAAGCGGCCGAAACCGCCTGCTCCCTCTACGCGTTGCTGCCTCCGGAGTCGGCCGCCCGGATCAGCGCGGAGATCGCCGACTGCACGGTGACCCGCGACCGGCTGCGTGTGCCGGCCGAGGACACGGGAGGAGGGCCCGGTCCTGTCTGACCCCTGCCCCACCCCCCGCTCCCACCGTTGGGGTGGGGCCGACCGGGCGGCGTCCGGCGCGGCCCGTCACGCGGCCTCCGGTGGCGGTGGCTCCTCTTCCCCCGTGCCGTTCGGGTCATCCTCCGTGCCGAACATCCGCTGCCACAAGGCCGCCGCGCCCATGCCGGCTGCGCCGCCGCCGGCCGCGCCCGCGGCAGCCGCCGCGACCGCCGGCGTCATGACGGCGATCGCGGCCGGCCACAGCGGCGGGACCGCCACGAACCCGAAGGCGAGCCCGACGAGGGCGCCTCCCAGTGCACCGGCCTTGCCGGCCTTCTTCATCCGCTGCCGCATAGTTTCCGTCGGCTTCGGGGGGTGGGTTGTGCCGGCGTTGCTGCGTGCCCGGGCCGCTTCGGGGCCGGATGAGGAGAGGGTGACCGCCAGGCTGGCGGGCGCCCGGAAGGCGCCGGCCGATCTGGTGATGCGTCTACGCCGAGCGGTGTCGCCGCCGTGCGGGCCGCGGCGCCGTTCGGGCTGATCCGAAGGGCGGCCGTCAGCTCCGCCGTCTGGTCGACGACTGTCAGCACCCTGCGCAGCGCCGCTCCGGCCAGGGGAATGTTGGGCATGATTCCGCCCTACCCGGCGCTACCACCTTCCATGCCGCGACGGCTCTTGACCAGGCGCGCGCCCGGCGGACGACTCGCTGAACGCGGGGATCGGCGGGCCTTGCGGCAGCAGCTGGGTCAGGACGAAGGACGCGACCGCCGCCAGCATCACGACCGAGACCGTCTCCGCGTTGCCCAGCAGGAGGACGACCAGGACCACGCTGCTGACGGGCAGCCGCAGTGCCGCGGTGACTGCCGCCGCCATCCCGGCCGCCATCGCCGGGACCAGGCCGAAGCCGGGCAGTGGTGCCAGCAGGGCGCCGGCCGCCCCGCCCAGGAACAGCGCGGGGAAGACGGGGCCGCCCCGCAGGCTTCCCAGGCAGAGCGAGTACGCGAGGGCCTTGAACACCAGCACCGCAATGAGGGCGCCCACCGGCCAGGCGTGCGGGTCCTGGGCCAGCTCGCCCAGCGTGGCCTCCCCGGACATGGCGACCTCGGACGGCGAACGGCCGGTGACGACCGTGTAGAGGGCGGTGCAGCCTGCCGCGCCGAGCGCGCAGAGAGTGGTGTTCCGTACCGTCCAGGACGACACGAATCCGGCTGCGAACCTCCCGCCCACGAAGACCACGTGGATCAGGAGTGCGAGGGCCGGCGCCATCGGCAGCACCCACAGCACGTCCCCCGCGTCGAGCGGCGGCGCCTTGGGCAGGCCGATGTCCAAACTCCCGGTCGGCAGGCCGGTCCAGTGGACGCACCCGGTGAACACCAGTGCCCCGACTCCGCTGGACAGCAGGGCCGGCAGCATCACCGCGAACAGCTGTGGCCCGCCCACTCCGGCCACCTCCATCAGCAGCACCGCGCCCACCACCGGGTTTCCGAAGAGCGCGGAGATGGCTGCTGCGGCGCCGGCCGCGCTGAGCAACGCCGTACTCGCCTCGGTCTGGGGCGCCCGTACCAGGCTCGCGAAGAGCAGGGCCGTACCGCCGCCCAGGGCGATCAGCGGTGCCTCGGGGCCCAGCACGGCGCCGAGCGGCAGGCTGAACAGGGCGGCGATGACGACACCGGCCAGCGCGTTCTTCGTGGTCCCGCCCGCGTGCAAGCCGGCCGCCGGGATGTGCCCGCCCCGTCCGGGAAGCCGCGTGACGATCAGACCGACGGCCACTCCGGCCACCAGCAGCAGGGGGAACCCCCACCACCAGGGGGGCTGTTCCCAGCCCAGATCCTTGGGCCAGTCCGTCCAAACCAGCCGTTCCAGCTGGTGGATCGCCACGAGGAACCAGAACGCGATCAGCGACACCGGAATGCCGATCAGGCCGCAGAACAACAGTGCCTTGCGGTACTCCGGCCGGCGCAGCATGTTCTGCAACTGGTCGGCTTCCTGGGGCTGACTCGCCGAGGCGGCCCCGGTGCCTTCCGACTTCGTCCCGGCGATGGGGTCCTCCTGGGCTCAGCGGCTCGACGGGCGATTCCCCCCCATATCGGGCGAGGCTATCCGGTTTGTCATCCGCTGACCGTCGCCACGCCGCCCAGTGCGGCGGGGGCGTCGGTTCGGTGCCGCGCACCACGAGCACGGCCTCGGCCGCATCCTCGCGCGGCCGTCGCCGGGCCACCGCCGATCACGTGAGGGGTGCCGCCCCGCGTGTAGCCCGACCGTGGGACCTGCCCCGGCCGAAACGGGGCTGCATGGCGCGCCGCTGCGTCCCGCCACGGCGCGGGGTGGTTTCGTCTGTGCCCGGGCCGGTGGCCGCTCTCGTGCGCCCGTTGCGGGGACGACTGAGGGCCGGCCCTTCTCCATGCGTCGCCGGTCCGGCCTTCCTGCTGCGGGTGGGCGCTCCGTTCAACGTGCCTAAGGAGAGATCGTGCCTACCAGAGGTGACACGAACCGCGCGGCCGGGTCCATGCAGTTGCTCAGAGGCCAGAAGGCGCTGGTGACGGGTGCCAACTCGGGCATCGGCCTGGCGACCGCCGTCGCCCTGGGCCGGGCCGGAGCGGACGTCGTGGTCAACTACGTCGTCGGCGCGGACGAGGCGGAGAAGGTCGCGGCGCAGATCAGGGACTTCGGCGTCCGTGCCTACGCCCATGAGGCCGATGTGTCCGACGAGGACCAGGTGGTCGCCATGGTGGCCCGGATGGTGGAGGAGTTCGGCACCATCGACATCATGGTGGCGAACGCCGGCCTCCAACGGGACGCGGCCCTGACGGAGATGACGCTCGCCCAGTGGCAGAAGGTCATCGACGTCAATCTGACCGGCCAGTTCCTCTGCGCCCGGGAGGCCGCCAAGGAGTTCGTGCGGCGCGGCGTGGTGGAAGAGGTGTCCCGGTCGGCCGGGAAGATCATCTGCATGAGCTCGGTCCACCAGATCATTCCGTGGGCGGGACATGCCAACTACGCCTCCTCCAAGGGAGGTGTGGGCATGCTGATGCAGACGCTCGCCCAGGAGCTGGCTCCCCAGCGGATCAGGGTCAACGCGGTCGCACCCGGCGCGATCCGCACACCGATCAACCGCGACGCCTGGGCCACCCCCGAGGCCGAGGCCGATCTCCTGCGGCTGATCCCGTACCGCCGCGTGGGTGACCCGGACGACATCGCCAACGCCGTCGTCGCCATGGCCTCCGACCTTCTCGACTACGTCGTCGGCACCACGCTCTACGTCGACGGCGGGATGACGCTCTTCCCCGGCTTCGCCACCGGAGGCTGACCGCCCGTACGGGACCCGGGCAGCCGGGCGACGTGCAGTCGAGCGCACACGCAGGCCGGACAGTGCGTCATGCAGGTGAGGACAGATCCGCGGTGCCCCTCCGTCCGCGTCACGGCCCTCTCAGCCCCCGCCGTCCGCGGGCAAGACCAATGAGGCACACATGTTCAGCACAGTGATCCACCTGGCGGAAGCGCCGCCCCAACTCATGCCGGCTCGTGAACTGATGGCCTTCACCCTCGGTTCGCACATCCTGCTGGTCCCCTTCGGAGTGGCGCTGCCGTTCATCACGCTGTTGATGCATTACCGGGGGCTGCGCCGGGGCGACCCCGTCGCGCTCAAGCTGGCGCGGCGATGGTCCGCGGTGATGGCCGTTCAGTTCGCCATCGGCGTCGTCACCGGCACGGTGCTGTCCTTCGAACTCGGTCTGCTGTGGCCCGGCATGATGGGGCGCTGGGGCGACGTCTTCGGACTCGGGTTCGGCGTCGAGGCGTGGGCGTTCTTCCTGGAAGCCGTGCTGATCGCCGTCTACCTCTACGGATGGCGCCGTCTGAAGCCGTGGACCCACTTCTGGCTGGGTGCGCCGTTGCCGCTCGCGGCCCTGATGGGGGCGTTCGGAATCATCGCGGCCAATGCCTGGATGAACACCCCGCGGGGGTTCAGCCTTGACAGCCAGGGCAAGCCCGTAGACGTCGATGTACGACAGGCGATCTTCACGCCGATGTTCGGCCCGGAGTACTGGCACTTCGTGGTCGCGATGTTCATGACCGCCGGGTACGTGGTCGCCGGGGTGTACGCCGTGGGCTGGCTGCGCGGGCGGCGCGACCGGTACCACCGGCTCGGCTTCACGCTGCCGTTCACCGTGGCCGCGATCCTCACGCCCGTCCAGTTCATGGTCGGCGACTCCGCCGCCCGCGCCGTCTTCCACAAGCAGCCGGTCAAATTCGCCGCCACGGAACTCGTCTGGGATACCGACACGCACGTCCCGGAGTACCTGTTCGGACGGCTGAACAGCGACGGGACGATCTCCGGCGGAATCAAGATCCCCCAGCTGGACTCGATCCTCGCCGGCTTCAAGCCGAGTACCCAGGTGACCGGGCTGACGGCGGTGCCGGAGTCCGACCGGCCCACCGCCGTCCAGGCCACCATCGCCCACTGGGCCTTCGACATCATGGTCACCGTCGGCAGCCTGCTGATCCTGCTCGCGCTGTGGTACGGGTGGAGCTGGCTGCGGCACCGGGAGCTTCCCCGCAGCCGCTGGTTCTTCCGCTGCGCCGCCGTCGCCGGAGCCGCGTGCCTGCTCACGGTGGAGTGCGGCTGGATCACCACGGAGGTGGGTCGTCAGCCCTGGATCGTGTACAACCAGATGCGGGTCTCGGAGGCGGTGACCGGCACGCGCGCCGGATCTCTGTGGGCGATGCTCGGCCTCGTCGTCGTCGTGTACGTGATGGTGTTCGGCGCGTTCATCGCCGTCGTCCTGAAGATGCGCACGCGCTGGCGCATCGCCGACGAGACTCCGGCCGCCGCGCACGGCGCACCGGCCCCGGAGGCCGACACCCCCTACGGACCCAGAAATGATCCCGGGGCCGCGGCCGGCGGAGCAGTGTCCGCCGGCGGCTGCGACCGAAACGTTGGGGGTGCGTCCTGATGGCGGAATTCATCGCCGGGGTGCTGGTGGTCGTCATCGCGGCGTACGCCTGTGGTGGAGGTACCGACTACGGCGCGGGTTTCTGGGACCTCCTGGCCGGCGGCGCGGAGCGCGGCAAGAGGCCCCGCTGGCTGATCGATCACGCGATGGCGCCCGTCTGGGAGGTCAACAACGTTTGGCTGATCTTCATCTTCGTCATCATGTGGACCGGCTTCCCGACGATGTTCCAGGCCGTCTTCGAGGCGATGTGGCTGCCGCTCGCGCTCGCGGCCGTCGGCCTGGTCCTCAGGGGCGCCGGGTTCGCCCTGCGCAAGCCGACCCACCGACTGGCCCAACGGCGCATCTACGGTGCGGCGTTCGCGATCTCCTCGCTCGTCACGCCCTTCTTCCTCGGAGCGGTGCTCGGCGGCATCGCCGCCGGACGGGTCGCGGTCGGGACGACCGCCTCCGCGGACGCCTGGGCCAACCCGACCTCGGTCCTCACGGGCTTGCTGGCCGTCGCCGCCGCAGCGTTCCTCGGAGCGGTGTACCTCTGCTCCGACGCCCGCCGGTTCGGCGCGGACGACCTCGTCGACTACTTCCGCCTCCGGGCGCTGCTCGCCTTCGCCGCGGTCGTCGTGCTCGCGCTCATCGCCCTGCCCGTCACCCACCACCAAGCCCGGCACGTCTGGGACGGCCTCACCGGGGGCCCGGGACTGCTGCTGGTCATCCTCGCCGCCGTCTGCGGGCTGGCCACGGTGTTCCTTCTGGTACGCCGCTCCTACGGCTGGACCCGCTACACCTCCGCGGCGAGCGTGGCCCTCACCGTCGGCGCCTGGGGCTTCGCGCAGCGGCCCTACCTGCTGCCCACCTCGCTGACGGTGGCCGACGCCGCGGGCGCCCCTGCCACCCTGCACTGGCTGGTGATCGTCACGGGCATCGCGATCGTGCTGGTCGGCCCTGCGCTGGTGCTGCTCTACCGGCTCGACACACTGGGCCGGCTGGAGCCCCTCACCGACGCCGACACCCAGGCGGCCGGAGCGCCCGGGGACGACGCGTAGCCGGGGCTCCCCGGCCCTGTCGCGGCGCCTGCCGCGTACGTCAGCGCATCCGCTCGATGAGGCGGTCGCCGACCCGCAGGGCGTTGGCGATGGCGGTCAGTGACGGGTTCACCGCGCCGATGCTGGGGAAGAAGCTCGTGTCCACGACGTAGAGGTTGTCGAGGTCGTGGGCCTTGCAGTCGACGTCCAGGGCCGAGCTGCGCGGGTCGGAGCCGAACCGCACCGTGCCGGCCTGGTGGGCGGTGGCCCCGATGGGCATGCCCTTGTGGAGGTAGATGCTGTGCGGCAGCAGGTGGTGTTCGTGCATGCCCAAGTGTCCGAGCATCCCTCTGAGCTTGTGCTGGAGGCGCTTGAGCCCGGCGATGTTGTTCTTCTCGTCGAGGGCCAGGTGGATGTCGCCGTTCTTGTCGAGGGTGACGCGGCTGTCGGACAGCGGCAGGTCCTCCCCGCAGAGCCAGAAGTCGACGGCATGGTGCGCGAGCATCTCGAACGGCATGTCCGGGGCGACCGCGCCGGCCCAGCGCGGTGCCTCGCCATGGATCTGATCGGCGTCCGACTTGCCCAGCATCTGGATGCCGCCGAGCGGGAAGTCCCAGTCGTCCGCCCCGAGGTACCAGTCGTTGAGCGCCAGTGTCTTCTGGAACTTGGTGGGGTTCGGTTCCTTCGACACCGCCATCAGCGCCAGGTTGTTGTGCCGCATGTAGTGGCGCCCCACGACGTCCGAGCTGTTGGCCAGGCCGGCGGGGTGTTTGTCGTTCGCCGAACGCAGCAGCAGGGCCGCGGAGTTGACCGCCCCGCAGGCGACGACGACGATGTCGGCGCTGAACGCCGCCGTCGACCCGTCGCCGAGCTCGGTGACGACGCTCGTGACGGTGCGCCCGGTCGGGTCGGTCTCCAGACGCCGGACGTTGGCGCCCGTCACCATCGTGACGTTGTCGTACGCCAGCGCCGGATCGACGCAGATCACCTGGGCATCGGACTTCGCACCCATCAGACAGGGGAAGCCGTCCACCCGGTCGCAGCGGATGCACACGCTGTCGTGGGTGGCCCGGCCGTTCTCGTCCTGGGTCAGGTTCACCCCGATGGGCAGGTGGAAGGGGTGGAGCCCCTTCTTCTCCAGGTCGTCGCTGAGCTGCTGGATGCGCGGCTCGTGCTCCACCGGGGGGTGGGGGTACTGGCCGCTGGCCGGGCCCTCCGTCGGATCCTCGCCGTGCCGTCCGTGTACGAGATAGAGCTGCTCCGCCTCCGTGTAGTACGGCTCCAGGTCCTCGTAGCGGATCGGCCAGGCCGGCGAGAGGCCGTCGTGGTGGCGCAGCTCGCCGAAGTCCTCGGGACGGAGGCGGAAGAGCGCGGCGCCGTAGAACTTGGTGTTGCCCCCGACGTAGTAGTTGACCTCCGGGGGAAACGCGTCGCCGTGCTTGTCGTACCAGAACTCGGGGGCGCGGTACTTGCCCTTGACGAAGACGGCCGTGGAATCCCAGTTGTCCCGTTCGCGGGGCAGGTAGTCGCCGCGCTCCAGGATCAGGATCCGTTTGCCGGTGGGGGCCAGCCGGTGGGCGAGCGTGCCGCCGCCCGCTCCCGTACCGATGATGATGACGTCGTAGTGCTGATCGTCGGCCATGCGGGGTTCCGTTCCAGGAGTTGTCGGTTGCCCCCGCCGTAGCGTCCACCCGAAGGGCCCGTGGTGTGCGTGTCGAAGCAGCCCCCGCACACCCCCGCATACGTGGGACATTCCGTGCCGATCCGACGCTATCCGGCAATCTGGGCGGCAGCCACCGCAGGGCGTCGGTCGAGGTCCTCTTCACCCGATCGCCCGCACCGCGTGCGCCGCCTCGTCGACGATGCTTGGCGCACCGGCCGTCGCGTCCAGGGTCACCCCGGGCTCGTCGGGCTGCAGCGGTTCGAGGGCGGCGTACTGGGAGTCCACCAGCAGTGCGGGCATGAAATGGCCCCGGCGTCCGCCGATCCGCTGTGCGGCGGAGGCCCGGTCGAGCGCGAGGTACAGGAACAGGACGCCCGCGCCCGCTCGGCGGAACAGATCCCGGTACTCGCGCTTGAGTGCCGAGCAGGCCATGACCCCGCCCTGGCCGGAGGTCGTCACATCCCGGATCCAGTCGGCGAGGGACAGCAGCCACGGCCGGCGATCCTCGTCGTCGAGAGGCCGGCCGGCGGCCATCTTGGCGCGGTTCGCGGCCGAGTGGAAGTCGTCCGCCTCCGCGAAGGGCACCGCCAGGCGGTCGGCAAGCAGCCGTCCGATGGTGGACTTCCCCGCTCCCGACACACCCATGACGACCACGACGGGCGGCACCGAGGATGCTGCTCCCACGACATTCCTCCCTGGCCGCGTCCGACCGGCTCGAACCGGCCTCAGAACACGGCGATCGGATTGACCGGTGAGCCGGTGGCCTCCGGCAGCCTCAGCGGGGCGATGACGCAGAGGAACGACCAGCGCCCTTCCTCCTCGCAGACCGCCACGAGGTCCTCGAACTGCAGGTAGTCCAGAAGGTGGAGGCCCATGGCGTGGATCGCCAGCACGTGCACGGGGAAATCGACGCCCTCGGTGGAACTCGGCGCGGTGTCGTGGTTTCCGTCGCTGCCGAGCACCGCGACCCGCCGGTCCCGCAGAAACTCCACCGCGGACGGATGGAGTCCGGCGCGCAGGTCCGCCGCGTGCCACGCACCCAGCTCGGCGCGGCGCCGGCGGTGGCCCACCCGGACGAAGAGGAGGTCGCCCTCGTTCACCCGGACGTGCTGGGCGCGCTCCGCCGCGGTGAGGTCGTCAACGGTCACGTGATCGCCCGGTTCGAGCCACGGCACCCCGCGCAGCCGCGGAATGTCCAGCAGTACGCCGCGGCCGACGATTCCGTCGCGAGCCACCTCGATGGACAGCGCCGTGGCGCCGCTCGCCGTGACGCTGTTCGCGTCCACGCCGCCGTACAGCGTGCCGTCGTAGATCACGTGACACAGCGCGTCGACATGGCTGTCGGCGTCCCCGTGAACGTTCATCGCGAAGCGGTCCGTGGCGAACTGGAGCCCGGTGGATTCGATCCCACCCCGTACGGCGCCGGTCATGACGTGCTCGCACGGCTCGGGATCGTCGGGCCCCCGCTCCGTCTCCACCTGCGCCGCCATCGTCACCGTCCGGCCGGACCGCACCTCGGCTGCCGCCGCCAGCACGTGGCGCGGCGTGATGTCCTCAAGGGCGCCGCGCTGCGGGGCGCCGGGGAGGGTGCCGGCTCTGCGGCGGACGCGTGCGTAGAGCGCGGCGAACTCGGCCGCGCTCAGCCGCGGTGGTCCCGCGGGAGAGGCCGGCGTGAGCATGGTCAGCGTCCCTGTTCCTCGTCGAGCGCCCTGTCGAGGGTGGTGGCGGCCAAGATGAGGGACAGGTGGGTGAACGCCTGGGGGAAGTTGCCCAGTTGCTCCCCACTCGGACCGACCTCCTCGGCGAAGAGGCCGACGTGGTTGGCGTAGGTCTGCATCTTCTCGAAGGTGTACCGGGCCATGGGCAGTCGCCCCGCCCGGGCCAGCGCGTCCACGTAGAGGAACGTGCACAGACTGAAGGTGCCTTCCGAGCCGCGCAGCCCGTCCGGCGAGGCCGCCGGGTCGTAGCGGTAGACGAGGCTGTCGGAGACGAGCTTGCGCTCCATCGCGTCCAGCGTGGACAGCCAGGCCGCGTCCTTGGGGGCGATGAATCCGACCCTGGGCATGAGCAGGAGGGAGGCGTCCAGGACGTCGTCGCCGTCGTAGTGCTGGACGAAGGAACGCTCCTTCTCGCTCCAACCACGCTGCATGATCTGCTCGAAGATGGCGTCCCTCGCCGTGCGCCATCGCTCCAGGTCGGCGGGCCGCCGGAAACGCTCGGCGATCTGCAGCCCCTGGTCGAAGGCGACCCAGGACATCAGCCGGCTGTAGGTGAAGTCCTTCCGGCCGCCGCGGGTTTCCCAGATGCCCTCGTCCGGACGGTCCCAGGCTCCGGCGAGCCAGTCCAGAGCGTTCGTCAGCGTCTTCCATCCCTTGTAACTGGCCTGCTGGGCGATCTCGTACCCCTGGGACAAGGCGTAGAGCGCCTCGCCGTAGATGTCGAGCTGGAGCTGGTCGGCAGCGCCGTTGCCGATGCGGACCGGGGCGGAGCCCCGGTAGCCCTCGAAGTGGTCGAGTGTCTCCTCCAGCAGGTCGGGGTCGCCGTCGACGCGGTACATCGTCTGGAGAGGCTCTCCCTCCTTGCCCTCGCGCTCGCCCAGCCTCTCCACCAGCCAGTGGACGAAGGCGGTGGCCTCCTCGACGAAGCCGAGGTCGAGCATCGCCCGAACGGACAGAGCGCCGTCGCGCACCCATGTGAACCGGTAGTCCCAGTTGCGCTCTCCGCCGACCTGCTCGGGCAGACCCATCGTGGCCGCCGCGACCAGGGCGCCGGTGGGAGCGTAGGTGAGGAGCTTGAGGGTGATCACCGAGCGGTGCACCTGTTCGGGCCAGCGGCCCCGGTAGCGGGACTGGCGCAGCCAGTTCTGCCAGAACCCGGCGACGTGCCAGAACTGCGCGGTGACGTCCTCGACCGTGGGCGGCGGGGGCGCCCCGCCGCCGGACGCGCACACGGTGAAGACGGCGCCGCCGGACTCACCGGCGTTCAACCTCACCCTGCCCCGCACGTCCTGGCCCTCCCGCTCCAGCGGGAAGGTGGCCTGCAGGTGCGCATCGATGCCGGGAGCCCGGAACACGGCGCTGGTGTCGCCGAGTTCGAGCTGATGTTCGGCCCGGCCGTAGTCGAAGCGCGGCCGGCAGTCGAGCTTGAAGTCGACGGACCCCCGCACGCAGCGCACCCCGCGGACCAGGGTGTGCCGGTCGGTGGCGGTGCGGGTCTGGTCCGGAGTCATGAAGTCGATCACTTCGCCCACGCCGTCCGGCGACATGAAGCGGGTCACCAGGATGGCCGTGTCGGTGTAGTAGAGCTGTTTGCAGGTCGCGTCCGGGTGCTCGGGAGCCAGCTCGAAGTATCCACCGCCGTCGTGGTCGAGCAGGGCGGCGAAGATGCTGGGGGAGTCGAACCTGGGAGCGGCGAACCAGTCGACGACACCCTTCGAGGAGATGAGGGCGGCGGTCTGCAGGTCGCCCACCAGTCCGTGCTCGGCGATGGGTGGGTAGCGGTCCATAGGTCACTCCGGAGGCTCGGCAGATGCTCCTGCAGATTCACCATCGCTCACCCCGGTCGTCCTCGCCACGCCATGGCGACGTGCTCGGGTTGCCGACCTCCCGCCCGGCGGGCGTTACTGACTGGGCCGGCCCGGGGTACGCGGGCCCGAGCTCGACGATTCGCACCGTGGCGCCTTCCGTGCGGCCGACGGCCGAACGATGGAGGTGGTCCATGGAGATGATCCACGTCCGGCTGGTGAGCCCCCCTGACCTCACCCCGAGTGCGCTGGAGCTGCTGGCCGACGAACGCTACGTGTTCAACCTGGTCGTTCTCCCCGGCCTGGCGCACAATCCCGACGGCGACGCGGTCGAGTGCGACATCCTGGCGGGCGCGGCCAACACCCTGCTGGGCGGTCTGCGCGAGCTGGAACTCGACCACCGTGGATCCATCGTCATCGAGCCGGTCGAGATGGCTCTCTCGGCCACCGCGGCCAAGGCGGAGGAGCAGCAACTGGGGGCGCTGGCGCACACACCGATCTGGGAGGAGGTCGAGGCGCGCATTCGCGCCGAGGGCACCTACCTGCCGAGCTTCTACGTCTATCTGACCATCGCGGGCGTCATCGGGGCGGTGGGGATCCTGACCAACTCCCAGATCCTGATCGTCGCGGCGATGGTCGTCGGACCGGAGTACGGCGCCATCACGAGCGTCGCGCTGGGCATCAACCACGGCAACGGAGTCAGGATCCGGCAGGGCCTCTTCGCCCTGACCGCGGGATTCTCACTGGCCGTCGTGGTGACGTTCCTGTTCTCGTGGGCGATCCGGGGCCTCGGATTGCAGCCCAGGGCGTTCGACCTGGGCATCAGGCCGGTCTCGACACTGATCGACGCCCCCAACGTCTTCTCCGTCGTCGTCGCGGTGCTGGCCGGCATCGTCGGGATCATGTCGCTCACCCAGTCCAGAACGAGCGCACTGCTCGGCGTCTTCATCTCCGTCACCACCATCCCCGCTGCCGCCGACATCGGCGTCTCCTGCGCGTTCTCCAGCTGGAGGGAGGCGCGCGGATCCCTGTTCCAGCTCCTGCTGAACATCGTGCTGCTGATCCTGGTGGGCGTGCTCACGCTCAGGTTCCAACGGGCTGTCTGGCGACGACTCGGCCAACGCGGCATTCGCGCGCGGGGCGGGTAGGGCATCGGCTGCCCGTGGCGCGAGCGGGCGAAAGGCCGAGCGACCCTGCCCGCGGCAACGTGTCGCGCTTGACCGGCCCGGCGTGCAGCCGCATGCTCCGGACGGAGGCCGCTATCACGAGCCACGACCACGCCCGCGTCTCGGATCGTCACCCGGGCGGACCAAGGAGGCCATGCGTGCAGGAGAGCCGCACCGGACGCCAGCTGACGCTCCGACACGGCTCGCACGAGGTCGTCGTCGTCGAGCTGGGCGCTGCGCTCCGGTCGTACACCGTCCGTGAACGCGCCGTGATCGACGGATTCGCGGCACAGGACCTGATCACCGCAGGCCGCGGCCAGATCCTCGTGCCGTGGCCCAACAGGATCAGGGACGGCCGGTACCGCTGGGAAGGGCAGGAGCTGCAACTGCCGCTCACCGAGCCGGCCGCCGGCAACGCCCTCCACGGGCTGCTCCGCTGGCTCTCCTGGCGGGTGGTGGAGGAGAGCGACAGCCGGGCCGTACTGGAGGTGCAGCTCTGGCCGCAGCCGGGCTATCCGTTCCACCTCCATGTCGGTGTCGAGTACACCCTCGGTGACGGTGGTCTGGAGGTAGCCGTCACGGCGCGCAACCTCGGCGCGATCGCCGCACCCTACGGCTTCGGCCAGCACCCCTACGTCACGGCGGGCACCGCGGCCGTCGACGAGGCGGTGCTGACCGTTCCCGCACGGACGCGGCTGATCACCGACGAGCGTGGTCTGCCCGTGGCCGCCGAGCCGGTCGCCGGGACGGCGTACGACCTGCGTGCACCGCGAGCGGTCGGAGCGCTTCGACTGGACACCCCCTTCGGCGACCTGGACCGGGACAAGGACGGGCGGGCCGTGGTCCGCCTGGCCCACCCGTCGGGCGCCGTCGGTACGGATGTATGGCTCGGGCCGGGTGCCGACTACGTGCAGCTCTACACCGGCGACACCCTGCCACCGGGGGAGCGGCGTCGCGCGATCGCCGTCGAGCCCATGACCTGCCCGCCGGACGCCTTCCGCAGTGGCACGGGGCTCGTCGCTCTGGCGCCCGGCGCGCGCCACACCATCCATTGGGGGATCACGCCGTGGGGGGAGTGAGGCGTGGTTCTCGATCCGCCTCCTCGTCCGGCTGGGGGATCCCGCTCGTCCTGGTGATCGCTGCTGCCCCGGCCGCTCCGCAGACCGCCGTCCGTCCCCTCCCCGCCGAGGACAGAGCCCGTCGGTCGCACGGCTGACCGGCAGACCACATCGGAGGGCCTGACAGTGACGACGAACGAGGTGCTCATCGGCCTGGGTCTGACGGTGGTCCTCGCCGTCGGATCCCAGATCCTGGCCCGGAGCCTGCGCATTCCGGCCCTCATCGTCCTGCTGCCGGTGGGCTTCGCCGCCGGCGCGCTGGTCGACGAGATCAACCCCGAGCGGCTGTTGGGGGAGGCCTTCTCCCCTCTCGTGTCACTGGCCGTCGCAGTGATCCTCTACGACGCCGGCCTCGGGCTGGACCTGGCGAAGCTGAAGGGGCACACCCGCCGTGTCGTCGTCAGGCTGCTCTGGACCGGTGTCCTGATCACCTGGTTGCTCGGCAGCCTCGTCGCCGCACCGTTGCTGGGCGTGTCCCAGCAGGCGGCCGTCATGATCGGCGCGATCCTCGTGGTCTCGGGGCCGACCGTCGTCGGACCGCTGCTCGCCTTCGTGCGGCCCAAGGACCGGCTCCAGCACGTCCTGGTCTGGGAGGGCTCCCTCATCGACCCGGTCGGCGGCATCCTGGGAGCGCTGGTCTTCCACGCGGTCGTGGCGACCACCGGCCGCAGTGTCGTCAGCGGGGCTGCGGGCTTCCTGGTCAGCGCGGGCGTCGGCGTTGCCGGGGGAGTGCTCGGGGCGTTGCTGCTGTGGGGACTGCTGCGGGTGCTGCGGCTCGGCGAGATGCTCGGCACCACGGCGCAGCTCGCCGCGGTGATCGCAGTGGCGGCGCTCTGCGATGTCCTGCGCGAGGACACGGGCCTCATCGCCGCGGTGGTCATGGGCCTGGCCGTCTCCAACGTTCTGGGCGTGGACGTCCGGGCACGCCGACCGTTCTTCGAGACCCTCGTCAGCTTGATCCTCGGCCTGCTCTTCATCTCGATCTCGGCCACCGTCACCCCGCACTCGCTGCTCCATGTGGGGTTGCCCGCGCTCGGTCTCGCGGCAGTCCTCGTACTGCTCGTCAGACCCCTGGTCGCCGCGGTCTCCACGATCGGCACGGATCTGACGCGCGGTGAGCGGTGCTTCGTCGGCTGGATGGCGCCGCGCGGTATCGTCGCGGCCGCCACTGCGTCGACGTTCTCGGCCGACCTGGTGGCCAACGGGATCGGTGGCGCGTCGAAGATCCTGCCGGCCACGTTCGTCGTCATCGTCGCGACCGTGACGCTCTACGGCCTGACCGCCTCGACCGTGGCCCGGCGCCTGGGCGTGGTGCGCCCCTCCCGCTCGCGACCCCTGCTGGTCGGCGGAGACCCCTGGGTGATCGACCTGGCTCTCGCCCTGCGGTCGGCGGGGCCGCAGGCACTGATGTGGTCGGGGGACGACCAGCAGCGCGAACGCATCACGCAGGCGGGGGTCGAGCTCGCCCCCGGCGGGCTGCTGGCCAGCGCCAGCGGCGAGGGCGCCGAGCTGGAGGGCATCACGGGGGTGTTCTTCCTTACCGCCGAAAACCACTTCAACGCACTGGCGGCGACCGTTCTGAGCGGCAGCGTGGAGGGGGAGGTCCACCGCCTCCGTGCACCGCAGGAGAGCCATGGCGTGGTGGCACCGTTCATCGGTGGCGAGGCCCTGTTCGGCGCGGACATGACCTGGTCGTACTTCTCCCGCAGTTACGAGGACGGGGCGGCCGTCCGGGCGCAGCCCGTCGGCGGTGCCCTGCCGCCCGGCTCTGACCTGCTGTTCCTGGTGCGGCTGGACGGCCGCCTCGATCCGGTCACGGTGGACGCCAGACCGCCGTCGCAACCGGGGGACACGCTCGTACTGCTGGTGCCCGGAGAGCCAGGGCACGGCGCATCCGCCGGACCAGGCCCTGACCGGTGACGTACGGCCTTCTCCCCTACGCCTGAGGCCCGTCGAGGCCTGACGCTTCGGAAGGCGTGGAGTACGGAGCGTGTCGGCCACGCCGCCGTGTTCACCCGGTCTACGGTGGGATCCAAGATCCCGGCCTCGAGTCCGAGCGAGCGAGCGAAGAACGGTCGTCGAGGCAGCCGCCGCCCCACGCCTTCACTTTTCGAGGAGCCGCAGATGAGCGCGACATCATGGGCGACCGTCGTCCCCCGCCGTGCCGTCGCCGCGGCCGCGGAAGGCCTCCCGCTGCACGACACTCGGGACTCCGCCGGCGCGGACCGCGCACTCGTCGCCCGCAGCCCCCGGCGTCCGGTGACCGCGCCGGACAGCGCGATCTGACGCCGCCACCGAGCCCGGGCAGCAGTCGGCCGTGAGCGGACACAACCCCTCCGATACGGACCGTGCGAGTAATCCGCACGAGCCGGAGCCGCAGCCTGCGGTGGACGGCGAGACCCGCTGGCCGATGGCCGCAGCAGTCATCGCTTCCGCGGTGCTGACCCTGCTGCTGCCCGACGACTTGCGCCTGGGGCCCCGGTGGGCGCTTCCCCTCGCCGAAGGACTGCTCCTGGTGGCGCTGATCTCGGGCGACCCCGTTCGGATCGGCCGCCGCTCGGCTGCCTTGCGCGCAGTGTCGATCGCCCTGGTCACCGTGTTGGCGTGCGGCGCCATCTGGTCAACCGTCCAGCTGATCGACGACCTTGTCCACGGTGGGAGCGAGACCAACTCCGCCGGTGCCCTCCTGCTGGCAGGCGGCAGCGTTTGGGCCTCCACCGTCCTCGCGTTCTCCCTGCTGTACTTCGAACTCGACAGCGGCGGGCCGGCCGCGCGGGCCCACCGTATGCCCCGCACCCCCGCACTCGCCTTTCCCCAACACCTGAGCCCCGAACTGAACGCCTCGCACTGGCGCCCCCGTTACATCGACTACCTCTACCTCGGCTTCACCAATTCCACCGCGTTGAGTCCCACCGACGTCATGCCCCTCGCCCCCTGGGCCAAGGTCGTCATGACCCTCCAGTCCATCGTCTCCCTGGCCATCCTCGGCCTCGTGTCCAGCGCCACCGTCCGTACGGGGCTCAGCTCGTGGCCGAGATGGGTCGACAGGTCGGGGGCGAAACCGAACCCGGCGCTCACGGAGTCGGCGTAGTCGGCCAGTTGCGCGGAGCTCGGACGCCAGGAGTCCGGGTCGAAGCCGAGGCGGACGCGGCCGCCGGGTATCAGGGCGAACGCCCGGCCGCCCCGCTCGATCCGTACCCGGTGCAG